>JALZLY010000194.1 GCA_030858465.1 Deinococcota bacterium | reverse complement strand
AACTAGGGTTCGCCAAGTGACTTATCGGGCCTGAAGCATCGCACCGCTAGACACCTCTTACCTCGATTGCTTGACGGCCGGAAAGGATACGCACTTTCAGTTTCCCCACCAATCTGAGGAGAGCCATATCTGTTAAGGCTACCGAGCCGCAGCTTTACCTGCGCGCGCTCAACTGGCCGCCTAAGTCCAAGAACTCGAGAATGCCGTCGGCGATCGCCTGGGCCAACCTCAGCTGGTAGGGCTCGGTGGCCAGGCGGCGGCCCTCCTCGGGGTTGCTCATGAAGCCGACCTCGACCAAGATTGCCGGTGTGCGAGCGGAGCGCAAGACGGCGAAGGCGTTCTCCTTGACCCCCCGGTCGACCCAGCCGGTGGCACCGACCATCCTGCTCTGGACGATTTCCGCCAGGGTCTTGCTGAAGCTGAGCTGTTCCATGCGGAACAGGTTGCCGGCGATCGAGCCCGCGACCTCGAGCGCCTCCTGGGTGCGCCGCTCGCCCACCTCGCGGCCCTCAGCGCCGGCGTTCTCACGGATGGCCTTTTGCAGGGTGGCGTCATCGACGGGCACACCGAAGACGTAGGTTTCGATGCCGCTGGCCGAGCGCGAGTCCGTGCCGTTGGCATGGATCGAGACGAAGACGTTGCGGTCGTTGGTGGCCATGTTGGCGCGCTCGGCGAGTTCCAAAAAGGTGTCGGCCTCGCGGGTCATGATGACCTCGACGCCGCGAGCGCGGAGGATGTCGCGCAGTTTGAGCGAGATGGCCAAGACCACCTGCTTTTCGTGCCAGCCCGCGTCCTGCCCCGATGCACCGCCGTCGTGGCCGCCGTGGCCGGGGTCGATCACCACGGAGATGTTGTTGACTCGCGGGCTCGGTACCGCCGCTACCGCCATCTCCTGGACGCGCTCCTGAGGGCTGGCGTCGACCATGGCAGCGAGAGGAACGTTGTCGGCGCGCAGCTCCGGCCCGAGATCGACGAAGAGGCGCTCGTGGGGCGTGCCGTTGTCCGCCGGCAGGAGGCCCACCTTGAAGCCCTGGCCCGAGGTGCTGACCTCGTGGGCGGCCTCGAGCCGGAGCGCCATGCCGCCGTCCACGGGGTAGAGCTGCAAGCTCTTCAAGTACAGGTCGTCCAGTTGCCTGGCGTAGGTCTGCGCGGCCATGTCGTTCAGGCTGAGCAGGAGCTGCGTCTGGCCTACGGTGACCGCATAGGAGACGCCGGCGGGCAGGTCGAGCACCACCCGGGTAAAGCCGCCGTCGTGGTTGAGGCCGACGCGCGGCGCGCCGTCCATGCGCTTGCTGCCAGCGGCGGGCGGGCTCGCCGGCGCGTTCGTTGCCGGCGTGCTCGTAGCTGGCGGTGCCGCTTCAGAGGGTGCCGCTTCAGAGGGTGCGGCCGGCGCGGACGCCGCCGGCTCGGGAGTGGGCGCGGCAGCGGTCTCGCCGGCCGCGCCGGACTCGGGGAGCTCGATAAAAATGATGCCGTGGGTCCCGTCCCACTCGGCCTCTGCCCCGAGCGCCTTGACCACGGGACCGACGGCCACATAGTGCTCGCCATCGGCGGCGATGCCGGGCAGGGCACTGCCCTCCTTGCCGTTGACGACGAGGGCACCGGGACGGACTTGCAAGCCGCCGCGGATGTCGGCGGTAACCGCCAGCGAGACCAGCCTGTCCTGCCGCTCGAAGACGAGCCACTCGTCCTCGAGCCTGAGCTGAGCGCCCAAGGCGGTGGCCAGGGCTTCGGCCTGAACAAAGGCGTTGGTGTCGTTGCCGTAGTCGAAAAAGTAGCAGGGCCTGGCGTCGATGACGACGAAATCGATGGCGACGAAGTTGCGTTCCTGGCACTCCTCGGCGAAGCCGCTGCCCACGAGCAGCCAAAGGAGAAAGAGGCAGTAGAAACGAAGTCTGGAAGGAGTCACGCTGCTAAGGAGTGTAACATGACCCCCACGGCATTCAAGTTAGAATTTTGCCTTCTCGGCCTGTTAGATCTTTCTCATTCCAATGGTTTTCAGCTCGGGCCGGAGGCTGTTAAGGTGGGGCTATTAAGGTAGAGCCAAGACAGGGCCGTTGACGCCCTTTTGGCAGGCACGTAGTATGGAAGGACGGGTCAAGGAGGATCTGGCTGTGCAGCCTTATGCGCTCGAACTAACGGGAGCTCTCTATATCGCCCTTTTCACCCTCGTCGGGGTGCTCATCGTCTTTGTTACCCTGGGGATCTCGAGGCTGATCGCCCCGCGCAATCTGACGCCGGGCAAGCTGGCCATCTATGAATGCGGCGAGACGCCCATAGGCGGCACCGACGTGCAGTTCAACGTCAACTACTATCTCTTCGCTATCATGTTCGTCATCTTCGACGTCGAGGTGGCCTTCTTCTTTCCCTGGGCGGTAGCCTTCGGTGCGCTCGGCTGGTACGGCGTCGTCGGGGTGCTGCTGTTCTTGCTGGTGCTCCTCGATGGCCTCGTCTACGCCTGGCAAAGGGGGGTCCTCAAGTGGGTCTACTAGGCAAGGAGCGCCGGCCCGACAACATCATCCTGGGGACCTTGGACGACATGATCAACCTGGCCCGGAGCCGCAGCATGTGGCCGCTGACCTTCGGCATCGCCTGCTGCGCCATCGAGATGATGAACTCCTCGGCGACGCGCTACGACGCCGACCGCTTCGGCTTTTTCTACCGCAACACCCCCAGGCAAGCCGACGTGATGATCGTCTCGGGCACCGTCAACAAGAAGATGGGCAAGCGTGTGCAGGTCCTCTTTGAACAGATGGCCGAGCCCAGGTGGGTCGTCTCGATGGGCGCCTGCGCCAACCAGGGCGGGCCCTTCAGGCAGGGCTACAGCGTGGTCGAGGGCGTGGACAAACTCGTGCCCGTGGACGTCTACATCCCCGGCTGCCCGCCCCGGCCCGAGGCCGTCCTGCAGGCGCTGCTCTTGCTGCGCGACAAGGTCGCCGACCGCGACATGCGCTACGTGCCCGGCACCCTGATGGAGACCGACTTCGATCCCTTGGCGGAACCTGGCAAGGACGGGCGGAGGCATGGCTAGGGGCAGGGGGCAGGGGTCAGGGGTCAGGGGTCGGCAGGCTCGAGGTGAGCGGGTATGACGGTGGAGACGCTTCCCAGCTTGCGGCAGGAGCGGATGGGCAGGGAGAACGTCTATTTTCTCGAGGACCCCCGCGCCTACCGCAAGCTCTGCGAGCACTTCAAGCGTGAGGGCTACGACTTTCCGCAGTGCCTCTCGGGCGTCGACATGGAGTACGGCTTGCGCTCGGTTTTGCATCTGCGCCGGCTGCGTGACCACAGTGAGGTGACGGTCTGTATCGACGTGCCTTACGACGCGCCGAAGGTGCCCAGCGTGACCGACCTCTGGGGCGGCCTCGAGTGGCACGAACGCGAGGCCTACGACCTGCTCGGCATTCACTACGACGGCCATCCCGACCTCAGGCGGATTCTGCTCGAGGACCACTGGACCACCCACCCCCTGCAGCGCCGCTACGACACCGGCGGCTATCTGATTCCCGACTGGCGGCCCAAGCCCTGGCCGGACCCGGAGGCCATAGCGCGCAAGAAGCGGGAGGCGGAGGCCACAGCCCAGAAGGCCAAAGAGGCCAAGGAGGTCGCCAGGAAACCCGCCGAAGCACCGGCCGCCACGGCGGAGCTGACGGGGGTCAAGGGCCTCAACGCCAACTACGCCGGCAAGCTGAAGGAACAGGAGATTGCCGATGTGGCCGCGCTCGCCGGGCTTCCCGACGAGCGGTTGGGGCCTCTGGCTTTGGCGCTCGGCCTCAAGACCCCAGTGCCGCTACAGAGATGGCGCGAAGGCGCGAGGGCGCTCCTTGCCGAGAGCGGCAAAGCGTCTCCCGCTCCCAAACCGCACGCCGAGGCCAAGCCTGCTGTTCCGGTCCAGGAGGACGACCTCACCCGCATCGAGGGCGTCAGCAAAGACGACGAGGCCAAGCTCAAGGCGCGGGGCATCAAGACCTTCGCTCGCATCGCCAAACTGAACGACAAGGCCGCCGAGAAGTACGCCAATGAATTGGGCTTCGGCCGGCGGCCTTTCGAGGAAGGCTGGCGAGAGCAGGCCGCCAAGCTGATGAAGGAAACGTCGTGAGCGTTCCGTGACCGTCAAGGAGAAGACCGCGCTGCTCGGCCCGACCGTGCTCGAGCCCGTCCCCGGCAAGACCTCGGAGATGGTCATCAACTTAGGACCACAGCACCCGGCCACCCACGGGGTCTTGAAGATCGTCTTGAGCGTGGACGGCGAGCGCATCACCGGCGCGGTGCCGCACATCGGCTTCCTGCACCGCAACCACGAGAAGATCGAGGAGAGCCGGACCTACCCGCAGGTGATCCCTTACCTCGACCGGATGGACTACGTCTCGGGTTTGCAGAACGAGCTGCCCTTCTGCCTGGTGGTAGAGGAGCTTTCCGGGATCGAAGTTCCCGAGCGCGCGAAGTACATCCGCACCGCCATGTTCGAACTCAACCGCATCGTCTCTCACCTGGTATGGATCGGCACCTACCTGCTCGACTTGGGCGCCATCACGCCCTTTCTCTACGCCTTTCGCGACCGCGAGAGGGCGCTCGACATCATCGAGCGGACCACGGGCGCCAGGATGCTGCCCAACTACTACAGCTTCGGCGGGCTGCGGCGCGACATCCACCCGAGCTTCTGGCAGGATGTGGTGGCGTTCGTGGACGACTTTGAAACCGTCCTGCCCGAGTACGAGGTGCTCACGGTCGATTCGCCGGTCTTTCAGGCGCGAACGGTGGGAGTGGGCCTGCTCACGCCGGAGCTGGCCATCGACCACGGCGTCAGCGGGCCCAACCTGCGCGCCTCGGGGGTGCCTTTGGACCTGCGCGAGAGCCAGCCTTACGACGCCTACCCCGAGCTCGAGTTTTCGGTCATCACCGAAGAGGGCTGCGACGCCTGGTCGCGCGCCCAGGTGCGCCTGCGCGAGTTTCGCCAGAGCATGAGCCTGATCCGCCAGTGCGCCGAAAAGGCGCCGCGCAGCGGGCCCTACCAGGGGCGAGGCCGCGTCAAGATCGACGCGGGCGCCCAGCGTTACCGCGCGGTGGAGATCAGCCGTGGGCACTTGGGCGTCTACCTCTACTCCGACGGCGGCCCCGGCCCTTACCGCAGCAAGCACCGCAGCCCCTCGTTTACCACCTTGCAGGTTATCCCCGACCTCTTCAGGGGCCAGAAGTTCAGCGACGCCATCGCCATCTTGGGCTCGATCGACATCGTCCTGGGCGAGGTGGACCGCTAGTGGCCCTGCCGCGCATCCCCATCCCCCAGGACCGGCACTTCAGGCCTAAGCTGGTCGGCTACCGCGCGGTGCGCCGCAACCGCCTGGCGGAAGCGGCAGGCTACGGGCTGCTCTTCGCGGCCTTTATCGCCGTTATCGTCTTCCTCTTCGCCACCCTGCCCTGGCTGCTGCGCCTGCCGGGTTCGCCGCTGGCCGCGGGCGGCGTCTTCACCACCGCCGGCCTCGTCGTCTACGGCGTCCTGGCGGCGGTGATGAGTTTCCTGGTGGTGGCGATCGCCGCCCTGATTCTCATCTTGGCCTTGCGCAAGTACCTGGCGCGGGTGCAAAACCGCGAGGGGCCCTTGCACAACGGCCCCGGCGGCGCCTTTCAAACCGTCGCCGACGCCGTCAAGCTGGTCGCCAAGGAGGACTTCGTGCCCGGCCAGGCGGATCACCTGGTCTTCACCCTGGCCCCGGCGATGGTCTTCGTCTCGGCCTTTTTGCTCATGGCGGTGATCCCCTTCGCGCCAACCTGGGTGCTGGCGAACTTGAGCGTCGGCCTGCTCTTCATCGTCGCTGCCGGGACCATCGGCGCCTACGGCGTTCTGGCGGCGGGCTGGAGCCTGTCGAACAAATACGGCCTGCTGGGGGGCTTGCGCGCGGCGGCGCAGCTCATCTCCTACGAGGTGCCGCTGGCGCTGTCGCTCCTCAGCGTCGCGGTCTGGGTCGGCTCCCTCAACCTCCTGGTCATCGTCGAGTCGCAGCGGTTTGTCTGGACGGTCTTCCCGCTCTTCATCCCGGCGGCGGTGTATCTGGTCTCGAGCCTGGCCGAGATCAAGATGACGCCCTTCGACCTGCCTGAGGCGGAATCGGAACTGGTGGCGGGCTTCAACACCGAGTATTCGGGCATGCGCTTCGGCTTCTTCTTCGTCGCCGAGTTCGCCGAGCTGTTCCTGCTCCCGGCCATCGCCGTGGTGCTCTTTTTCGGCGGCTACCACCAGCCCTTCGCGGGCCTCTTCGACCTGGCGGTGGTCCTGGCGAACCTGGGCGAGCCGGGCACGGTCTTGCGCGACTTCGGCGGCTTCCTCTCCAACTTCTACGGCATGATGTGGTTTTTGCTCAAGACCGCCGTCTTGTCATGGCTGATCATGTGGATTCGCGCGACCCTGCCGAGATTCCGTGACGACCAGTTGATGGAGCTCTGCTGGAAAGGGCTCATCCCGCTGTCCTTCGTGGGGCTGCTGGTGGCGGTGGCGATGCGGCTGGTGTTCAGAGGGTTTGGAGGATGAAGGCGTTTCGTGTAGGGGACTATAAACTTCAATCATCTGCTCACCGCAAGAACTCATGGAGGACTAGACATGTGGCAAGACCCTATCGTAGAGGAAGTGCGAGCCGCAAGGGAAGCCTATGCCAAGAGGTTCGGTGGCGATTGGAAGGCGATGTACGAAGACTTGAAACGTCGAGAGGCCGAAAGCGGGAGAGAACTCGTCTCGTTGGCGCCGAAGCCTACCGTCGCAGCCGGAGCAGGGCTGGACCGTACCTCAAGGTGATGGGAGGTGCTATGGCAAGGCCGGTAGCGCTAAAGAAAGATGCCGTGAAGGACGCATACGACTTTTCCAAAGGTGAGCGCGGCAAGTTTTATGACTCCGAGGCCGCATTCAGCTTGCCAGTTTACCTCGAGCCCGACGTGAACGAGACCCTCCGCAAGCTTGCGGAAGAAAAAGGGATCGACTTAGGGGTGCTCGTCAATGACTGGCTCAGAATGAGCATCAAGCTCGTGCAGAGCGTGAGGTAGTTGAAGGTGAGACGAAAGCGCAGGTTGCCATGAGCCTTTTCAAAGAAGTCACCGATGCGCTCAAGGGCGTCGGCAAGGGTATGGGGGTAGTCCACAGGG
>JALZLY010000193.1 GCA_030858465.1 Deinococcota bacterium | reverse complement strand
GTGCCGTCGCCGCCGAGCGCCAAGACGCAAGCGCTCTGGGGCAGGGCGGCGGTGAGCTCATGAGCGTGGCCGGGGTAGGCCGTCGCGTGGACCTCGAGCCTCAGGCCGCGCTCGGCGAAGAACGACTCGACTTGCGCTCTGGCTCTAGCGGCGAAGCCCCGGCCGGCCACCGGGTTGACGATGAGGTGGTAAGGCTGTCCCACGACAAGACTCTACCCGAATTTCCCTGCTCTAGGAGTGGGTCGTGCCGGCGAGACGGGACGCTGGCCGGACAGCGCGAGCGTAGAATGGCAGCATGCTCCACACCCAGGACCTCTTCGACCTAGGCAGGGTCTCCCCCGTCCTCCGCGACCTGTTCGCCGACCCCCTGCCCTGGCGGGCGCTGGCGCGCCTCGACGCCTTTTTGGAAGGGCTTGCTGACGAGCGGCTGGGCAGCGTCCACAGCGCGGCCGTGGTCACGGGCGCGGTCTACTTAGCCGAGGGCGCCCGCATCGGCCCCGGCGCCCTGGTCGAGGGGCCCGCCTGGATTGGGCCGGGCGCCGAGGTCGGCCACGGCGCCTACCTGCGCGGCGGCGTGATTCTGGACGCCCATGCCAAGGTCGGCCACGCCTCGGAGATCAAGCGCGCCATCCTCCTTGGCGAAGCCAAGACGCCGCACTTCAACTACGTCGGCGACGCGATTTTGGGCGCGGGCTGCAACTTAGGCGCGGGCGTCAAGATCGCCAACATGAGCGCCTTTGCCAACCTCATCAAGAGCGGCGGGCAGGACACCGGCCTGCGCAAGTTCGGCGGCGCCATCGGCGACGAGGTCTCGATAGGCTGCAACGCCGTGGTCGCGCCCGGCACCCTGATCGGCCCCAGGACGGTCGCCTACAGCGGCGTCATGCTGCGCGGCGTCTACGCCGCCGACAGCGTCGTCAAGCTGCGCCAGGAACTCGAGATCGGCTCGAGGCGCGCGCAGCCCTAAGGTAGAACGAGCTTTTATCCCGGCTCCCGCGCCGGTGCTATCCTGAGCCATGTTCCCGCTCAAGGACGCCAACCCCCGCCACGGCCCCGCCTACGTCCACTGGCTTCTCGTCGCCCTCAACGTGGTGATTTTTTTCTGGCTCTTGCCCAGGGGCGAGCGCATCTTTTTCGACTACGGCTTTATCCCCCGGCTCTTCTTCAGCGACCCCGCCGGCGAGGGCTGGCGCCTCGTCTCTTCCATGTTCCTGCACGGCAACCTCCCTCACATCGCCGGCAACATGGTCTTTCTCTGGGTCTTCGGCGACAACGTCGAGGACCGCTTCGGCCACGGGCCCTTTCTCATCTTCTATCTCGTCGGCGGCGCCGTCGCCGCCCTCCTGCACGGCCTCGTCGAAGCGGGCTCGGCCGTCCCCATGGTCGGCGCCTCGGGCGCGGTGAGCGCGGTCCTGGGCGCCTATATCGTGCTCTTTCCGCGCCAGCGGGTGCTCACCTTCATCCCGCCCTTTTTCCTCCTGTGGCTGCCCGCCTGGCTCTACCTGGGCTACTGGGCCTTTATCCAGCTCTTTCAGGGCACAGCGGGCTTCTTTGCCGGCACCGCCAGCCAGGGCGGCGTGGCCTGGTTCGCGCACATCGCCGGCTTCGCCTTTGGCGTGCTCTTGGCGCGGCAGCTCGCCAAGCCGCTACCCTCGCCGCCTCGCTAGCGCCCTCGGCGACGCGTCAGCGCGGACTCATCCTAGGGCGGTAGCGTAAGCGTGCCGCGGCTCACGCGGCCCAGAAGGAGGATCATGAAATCAATCCTGTTGAGCCTGCTCTTGGCGGGCCTGCTGAGCAGCTATGCCCAGACCAGCTACTTGAACCACAACGCCAGCCGGCCCGAGGACACCGGCGGCGTCGCCCGCTTTCTGCACTACCTGCCGGAGGATATCCCCATCGAGGTCCATATCCCCCAGCCGGAGAGCGAGGAGGCAAACCCGACGGCCGCCGAGACGGTGCGCGCGGCCTTTGAAGCCTGGCAAGAGGCAGCGGAGGGCCTCGTCTCCTTTGACTTCGTGGCGGAGCCGGGCGCCGACAGCCTCGAGGTGAGGTGGCAGAGGCTCGAGCCTTCTGCGGCGGGAAGCTACCAGTACCGCTGGTCGATCACCAACGGCCTCTACCGCTTCAGGACGACCAGCATCACCTTGGACCCCAGCCGGGACGAAGCGACGCTTCATCGCTTCGCTCTCCTTCAGGTCGGCCACGCCCTGGGCCTGCTGGGCCGCAGCCCCTACCCTGGCGACGCCATGAGCGCCAGCCCCAGCGGCGTTGTCTCCGAGCGCGACGTCGCCACCTTGCTCTTTCTCTACAGCCTGCCGAGCGGCACCCCCGCGGAGTAGGGGTTGGGGGTTGGGGAAAAGACAAGACCCCAGCCCTAGCCCCTAAGCTCCCGGCTCGATGAGGCCGTAGTCGCCGTCGTTGCGCAAGTAGAGCACGTTGATGTCCTCGGTTTCGGCGTTGCGGAAGACGAAGAAGGCGTGGCCTAGAGCCTCCATCTGCAGGGCCGCGTCCTCGGGAGACATGGGGCGCAGGACGTGGCGCTTGATGCGGACGATCTCCGGCTCGCGCTCGGCGACCTCGGCTTCCTCGAAGGCGGGCGCGGGCTCGCTCCTTTTGCTCATCATGCGGCCCTTGAACTTCTTGAGCTGGCGCTCGAGCTTGTCGACGACCTTGTCGATGGCGGCGTACGAGTCCTTGCCGCTCTCCTCGGCGCGGACCAGGCCGCCTGCCACATTGACCTGCACCTCGACGCGAGCGGGCTCGGCCACGCCCTCGCTGGCGGCGTAGGACATGACCACCTTGACGTCGATGATCTGGTCGGAAAAGCGGTTCAGCTTGCTGAGCTTGTCCTCGGCATAGCTGCGCATGGCGTCCGAGATGTCCACGTTTCGTCCGATGAGCTTGTAGATGTTCATCGTGCTCCTTTCCGTGCGGCCAGTGCCGCCGTCTTGGCCTTGTCATGGCAATGTAGTCGCGGCAGTGTAACAGCGTCATGGCAACAGTGTCATGGCAACAGTCGTGGCAGTGTAACACCCGGCGCGAAGGAGAGATTTTGCGGCAGCGGACATTCCCTTTCGCCAGGTTCCGCCCTCAGGTTCTCGACGCCCAGGGGCTGGCGCCGCGCGCCCACAACAGCCACTCGCCCACGAGCAGGACGAGCGCCAGGGCGAGCAGGACGAGCGCCCACTCGAGCGCGCGGCTGCCCTCCGCCAAGGCGGGACCCTCCGCCACCACGGGCGCAGCCTGAAGGGCAGGCAGGCGCGTCTGCTCGGCGCTCAGCAGGCTGACGCCGTAGGGTTGGCCGTCCACGCTGTAGACCCCCGGGCTGACGACGCGCGTCCCGTCGGGCAAGACGCTGCCGAGCGGCAGCCGGTTCTCGCCGCGAAAGGACTGGACGACGTTGTAGAGCAGGACGGGAAAGGCGGTGCGGTTGACGAGGTCGGTCTGCGAGGGGTGAAAGGCCAGGTAGACCGCCTCGAGGCCGGGCGCAAGAAGCGTTTCGATGGCGGGCTCGAGGGTGTCGGTCTGGGCGAGCGTGCGCCGCGAGGCCCCAGGCAGCGGCACCTCGTCGCCCGCCGCCACCACCACCCCGGTCAGGTCCACGAAGCGCAGGAGCGGGTGACCCCGGTCCCAGTCGATAAGGCTGCGGTAGCTGGGCTGGGCGCGCGGCGGGGCGAAGATGAGGTAGCGGCCGGGCGGCAGGGTCTCCAGCGACAGGGTCTCGACCGCCGCGCCCACCAAGACCGCCACGTCGAAGCCGCCCACCGCCGCCGGCAAGGCGGCCACCACCCGCACGCCGGCCACCCCGGGCATGGCTAGCAGCGCGCGCTCGACGGCGCTAGCGGAGCCCACCTGCAAGACGCGCAGGGCGCGGCTGCCGGCGTAGGCGGTGTTGTCGAGCTCGAGGGCGTCCCAAGCGGGCACCTCCAGGCGGGCGCGGTAGAAGCCGGGCTCGTCGCCCACCGTGAGCAGGACCTCGGCCGGGCTCGAGGCCGACACCCGCAGGGTCGTTTCATTCACCACGCTGCCGTCGCCGGCCCGCTCGAGCACCAGCCGCAGGCTCTCGGGCCGGGCGTTGTTGCCGGTAACCGCCACAAAAGCTTCGCCGCCGCGCAACTCAAAGGCGGTGATGCCGACGTTCTGCCCGTCGCCCCCGACCGGATGCAGCCGCGCGTCCGCACCCGAAGGCAGCGGGCTGTCGCTCAGGAGGTGAATGCTCGCCCCCGGCGCCACCGCCTCGGCAAGCTCGAGGGCGCGCTGCAGGTCGCTCTCGGCGTCCACGGCGACGAAGTCCTCCAAGGCCTGGCGAACGCGGCCGTGATCGCCCGTCGGGGGCAGGACGAGCGTGGCCGCCTCGCCCGCCCGCACCAGCGCCACCCGACCCGACTCGCGCAGGAGCCCGTCGGCGACCTCGAGGGCCTTGTCCAACCTCCTTCCGTCGCCGTCCCTGGCCGCCATGCTGGCGGACGCGTCCACCACCAGGACGCGCTCGGGCGCCGCCGCCGTCACCAGGCTGGGCCGCGCCAAGGCCAGGGCGGCCAGGCCGGCAAAGAGCAGCTGGAGGAGGAGGAGCCAGGTCGCCGAGAAGCGCCGCTTTCGCTGCGCCGCCTCGCGTGCCTGTTGCCACAAGAAGAGCGCCGACACCGTCTCCTTGCGCCGCCGCGTGCGGACGAAGTGCAGGGCGACGATCAGCGGCACCGCCAGGAGCGTCCACAGGAACTGGGGGGCGAGAAAGGTCATGGCTTCAGTGTAGCGGCTCGAGGCTCATAACGATGAAAGCCGCGAACGTTACAAGGAGCAGGGGCCGGGCGGGGTATAATGGGGCATGAAAACGCACCCGGACATGCTGCCCATCGGCGCCCCCGCCCCGGACTTTCAGCTAAAGGGCGTGGACGGCAAGAACTACCGCTTAGAAGACTTCGGCGGCGAGATCTTCGTCTTCGTCCAGGGCTGCAACCACTGCCCCTATGTCGTCGCCTACTTAGACCGGCTCAAGAGGCTGGCGAACGACTACCAGGACCGCGGCGTGCGCTTCGTCATGGTCAACTCGAACGACGCCGAGCGCTATCCCGAAGACGGCTATGAGGCCATGCAGGCCTTTGCCGACGAGCACGAGCTGCCCTTCCCCTACCTCTTCGACGAGGCGCAGGAGGTGGCGATGGCCTACAGGACCTTTCGCACCCCCGAACTCCTCGTCTTCGATAGGGATCGCAAGCTCGCCTATCACGGCCGCATCGACGACAGCGCCAAGGAGCCCGACAAAGTAACGTCGCAGGACCTGAGGGACGCCCTCGAGTCGCTCTTGGCCGGCGAAGGTGTCGCCCAACCCGAGACCTACGCGATCGGCTGCACGGTGAAGTGGAAAGAGGGCAACGAGCCGCAGGTGAGCTGGACCGAAGCGAGGGACTGAGAAAATGGCGGAGCCCGACGAGAAAGCCCCCGGCGAGGTCCGTCATACCGGCCAGGCGGTGGTGCGCCTGATCCTCTTCGCCATCGTCGTGCTGATGCTGGCCGGCTTGGCTTGGGCACTCGTGCGCATGGCGAGCCGGCCCGCCACCATGAGCCCCACCATGAGCCCTGCTACGGTGACCGCGTTCGAACAGCCCACACCCCGCACGGGCTTGCCGTCTAGAGAGGCTTGATGAACGACAAAATCCTACGTCAAAGCCTCGTCGCGCTGCTGCGCGGCGGGCAGGCGCACGTGACGCTCGCGGGCGCGCTCGAAGGCCTCGAGCCCGAGCTGCGCGCTAAGCGGCCGGCAGGCGGCGGGCATTCCGCCTGGGAACTCCTCGAGCACATGCGCCTTGTCCAGGAGGACATCCTTCGCTACACGCTGGACCCCGCCTGGACCTCGCCGCCCTGGCCGGAGGGCTACTGGCCCGAGCCCGGCGGCGCGGGCCTCGCGGAGGAAGCCTGGCGGGAGACGTTGGCGGGCTTTGAGCGCGACCTCGAGGCGGTCATCGCCCTGGTGGAGGACGAGAGCCGCGACCTCAGCGCCGAGATTCCCCACGGCGAGGAGCGCAGCTATCTGCGCCAGGTCTTCCTGGTCGCCGACCACAACAGCTACCACCTCGGGCAGATCGTGGACGCGCGCCGGGCGCTCGGAAGCTGGCGCTCCTAAGTAATTAATTTGGTTCGAATCGTTGAACGAAGAGCTTTGTTTCTGAATCAGAGGGGAGCGGAATGTCGGTTCAGCCTTCCAGAAAAGGGTTTTCGATGACGAGACGCTCGATGCGCTGGCCGTGCTGCAGGTCCTCGCTGTAGAGCCGGGTGCAGCCCCCCTCGAGGGCCGCGGCGATGATCAGGGAGTCGTAGAAGCTGAACCCGTAGCGAGCCTGAAGCTCGAGGGCACGGCTGTAGAGTGCCTGACTGGGCATAATCCGCCACAGCGGTACGAGCATATGCTCCATAAAACGCCGCGCATCCTCCGGGGCCGCCCCCAATTTGCGTGTGAGGATGTTGAGCACTTCTTGGATTACTTGGAAGCTGATGCTGGCCGTGCCGGTCTCCAGCGCCCCTTGCACGAGCGCTTCAGCTGTCTGCCGTTTGTCGGGGTCGGTTTCATCGAACAGGTAGAGGAAGACGTTGGAGTCGATGAAGTCAGCGCTCATTCATCTCCTCGCGGGTGAACTTGTGACCGCCGGTGCGCAGTTTGCCGCGCAGTTCTTTGACCACCCTCATGGCCTCCTCTGCCTGCTCCTTGCGCCGTGCGTAGGACTCGAGCCAGCGGCGAAACTGCTCGTTTAAGGTGGTGTGGTCGGCCCGCGCGCGCTTGCGGGCGGCCTCGATCAGTTTTTCGTCGGCGCTAAGGGTGATGTTTTTCATGGTCTAAGCCTTTCGAGCATGTACACGATGTCAGTGTACACGATGCTCGTGCTCGCTGTCTCAGGCAGCCTTGTCCTCGAGCGCTTCGCCGAGGCGATCCAGACAGCAGACAAAGCATGCCTGCCAGAAGGTGAGAGCCGCCACTCGCGGCGGGAGGTCGGAAGCTGGCGCTAAAGGGGCTGGGGAGCACTCGAGCTTCTCCGCGACAAGTTCAAGGTCACTCGCACCACGAACAGGGTATCGGGACAGTCTGAGCGATGAACAAGCCTGTTGAGCCCTTCTATGGTAACCGGCACCTGCCCGAGCGCTACTTCGTGCAACTCGGTCTCTACCGCTTAGCGATTCGCGAGGCCTTGGCCGTCGAGCCCGAACTGAGGCTCGTCCACTTGCAGCACGGAAAGGTCACGAGGCTCGAGGCTGGTTTGGTAGAGGCGGCTGTCGAAGAGGTCCCAAGAGAAGCGGCGAGATCCTGATGATTGGTCTGGCTAAATCTCCTCAAACCACTCCGAATCGACCTCGACAACCTCGACGAGTCTTGTTGAGATTCCCAGCTTGAGCTCTTTGAGCATGTCGATGAGCTGGTCGCCATCGACCAAGTCGATAGGTGGCGCCCCGTCTCTGGTAGCCTCGGTAGACGCGCTGACAGTAAAGTTTCCCGTGGTGATAAAGAGACCCTTGTCTGCCCGACCGACCATCGCGCCACGAAAGTTTCTCACCTCGCCCGCACCGACACTGCCGCGATAACGTTTGCTCTGGAAGATGACCGGAAAGCTGAGCAAACCAGCGATTTTCACCACGCCGTGCCCATCAATTCCGCCGTCACCCGCCCGCCCGGTCACCTCGACCTGGATAAAACCGGACTCGCGTAGCAGACGCTGACACAGCCGTTCGAAAGCATCGGGGGAGATATCCAAAAGTAGCTGACGAAGCTTGTTGCGCCAAGCCTCGCTGTCTTCTGATATGCCATTGGCCTCCGACATCGCTTCGGCGCCACCTTGCAGTTCTTCTCCCGAATTCCGCGATTTCCTTTTGAGGCGCGCTTGCTTGCGTACACTATTGCGCACAGCTGAAGTGTCAACGGATGTAGTTTTCAGCCCCTCCGAGGTTAAAGCCCAGATGCCGCGTTCGGAGTTTGTCAACAACCCAAACTTTTTCAGGTAGGTTCTGGCCCATCCCAAACGGTACTCGAGGACCGTCTGCCGACCATCGCCGTGGGGCAGTTCAATCACCTCTGGAGGAAGCCCTGTCCCCTTGGCGATCGCTTCCACAAGTTCATCTATCGAAGCACTGCCGCCCAAGCGGTGTAAGGCCTCGAGTGTCGGATTCAGCAGTTCGTGATACTTCGGCAGGTTGCGGTCATTGGCTGACAAGTGCGAGCCTCCTCGAGGTGGTCCCTACCTTTTCAGCCGTCTTGACCCTCTTCGACCGGCAACCCGGCCTCCTGCCAGGCGAGGATGCCGCCTAGGACATTGACGGCGTTGTAGCCACGCTCGTTGAGGTAATCCGCGGCCTGCATGGAGCGTCGGCCGCTGCGGCAGTGGACGACGATCTCCTGGTCCCGGGGCAGCTCCTCATAGCGGCCTTCAAACTCGGACAGGGACAGGAGGGTGGCGCCGGGGATGCGCAGGGCGTCGTACTCGTCGCGCTCGCGCACGTCGAGCAGGAGGGCGCCGTCTTGCATACGCGCTTGGGTCTCGTGGACGTCGATTTCAGGGGTTTGGCTCATGCGTCTACTATAGCCGCAAAGCGTCGCGCGGCGCGCTCCGCAAGGAGCGTCCGCGATAGGCTGGAGGAATGAGCCCTTACCTAGAACGCATCTTGAGCTATCTCGGCGACCAGGACCCGATCGGTGTCCTGACGGCGACGCCCGGGCGGCTCGAGCACCTCTTCGAGCGCGCCGGCCCAGGCGACTTCGCACGCGCCTACGCCCCCGGCAAGTGGACCGCCAGGGAGATTTTGGCGCACCTGGCCGACGTCGAGTTGGCCATGGGCTTTCGCTTCCGCCAAGCCGTCTCGGTTCCCGGCCATCAGGTGCAGCCCTTCGATCAGGACCTGTGGGCGGCGCGCTACGCCCGGCTCGAGCCCTCCCTCGCGCTCGAGACCTTCCGCGCCCTGCGCGCCTGGAACCTCGCGCTCTTTGCGAGCTTCTCGCTCCAGGACTGGCTTGTCGAGGCCGTCCACCCCGAACGCGGCGTGGAGAACGTCGACGTGATGGTCAGGTTTTTGGCCGGGCATGACCTGAACCACTTGAGCCAGTTGCAAGCAACCCTGGAGAAAAGCTGGCGCTGAGGAAGCATACATCACGCGGCCACACCTAATGCTGAATGCTGAACACCCCATGCTGAAGGCGCAGGGAACTGGCGCAACGCTTGACATCCTCTCGGCCGGCAACGTATATTGGCAATTAGTTAGATGGTCAATTTAATTCTCCCGAGTCCGAACCGGCGGTTCAGACCTGAAGGTTACACGAACCATGTGTCATGAAACTACCATGTACCATGAAATTACCTAGCGGTCTTCAATGAGCGGTGGCGACAGGATAGTGCCGGACACCATTCTCGAGCTGCGGGGGATCTGCAAGGATTTCGGTCCGGTGCGGGTGCTCTTCGATATTGACCTCGAGCTCGCCGAGGGCGAGGTGCATGCGGTTCTGGGTGAAAACGGCGCGGGCAAGTCCACCCTGATGAAGGTTCTCTCGGGCTACCATCAGCCTTCCGAGGGCGAGATCCGCCTGGACGGCAAAGCCGTCACCCTTGCGGACAGCGGCGTGGGCGAGAGGCTGGGCATCATCTTGATCCACCAGGAGTTCAACCTGGCCGAAGACCTCACCGTCGAGGAGAACATCTTTCTCGGCAAGGAGCGCCACCAGGGCCCCTTTCTCGACCGCCGGGCGATGGTCGAGAAGTCCCGTGAGGTGTTACGCGAGCTCGAGACCAGGATCGACCCGCGGACCCGGATCCGCCAACTGGCCGTCTCGGAAAAGCAGATGGTCGAGATCGCCAAGGCCGTCTCCCGCCAGGCGCGCATCCTCATCATGGACGAGCCGACGGCGGTCCTGACCGGCAGCGAGACCGAGATCCTCTTTCGCCTCATCGGGAGGCTCAAGGCCTCGGGCGTCACCATTCTCTACATCTCCCACAAGCTGGACGAGGTCAAGAAGATTTCCGACCGGGTGACGGTCCTGCGCGACGGCAAACTCATCACCACCAGGGCGACGGCCGAACTGAGCCAGGACGAGATGGCCACCCTGATGGTCGGCCGCGAGCTCAAGGACATGTACCCCAAAAAGCGCGATGTCGGCGCCAATGAGGTGGTCTTGGCGGTCGACAACCTCAAGGTGCCGGGCTGGGTCGAGGGGGCCTCCTTCGAGTTGCGCCGGGGCGAGGTCCTGGGCTTCGCCGGCCTCATCGGGGCGGGCCGCACCGAGCTGATGGAGGGCCTCTTGGGGCTGCGGCCGAGCCAGGGAACGGTCCGCGTCCGCGGCCGCGAGGTCAGGATACGCAACCTCCAAGACGCGCTCAAGCACCGCATCGTCTACCTGACCGAGGACCGCAAGGGCAAAGGACTCATTACCAGCATGCTGCTCAGGCCCAACCTCACCCTCTTGTCCCTGGACAAACACAGCCGCCCCTTCATCAACCAAAGAAGCGAGCAAAGGGCGCTTGAAGGGGCCGTTCAAGACTTCGACATCCGTGTGCCTCAGCTGCGCACCGAGGCCAGCACGCTGTCAGGAGGTAACCAGCAGAAGCTGGTCCTGGCCAAGATCATGGAGTTGGAGCCCGAGATCATCATCTTGGACGAGCCCACTCGGGGCATCGACGTGGGCACCAAGCGCCAGATCTACTACTTTATCGAGGAGCTCACGAGCGCGGGCAAGTCGGTCATGCTCATCTCCTCGGAGATGCAGGAGATCATCGGCCTCGCCAACCGCGTGGTGGTCATGCGCTCGGGCGTCATCACCGGCACGCTGAGCGAGGGCGAGCTTGAAGAACAGGAGATCGTCCGCTACGCTATGGGTCTAAAAGGAGCAGCTTGAGATGCAAGCAACCAGCAGTTTTCGCAAAACCATGGCGCGCTTAGACATCGGCACCTACGGCCCCTTGCTGGCCCTCATCCTGCTCTTCATCATCGGCGGGCTCCTAAACCCGCTCTTTTTATCCAGCGCCAACATCCTAAATGTCCTCACCCGCAGCGCCTTTATCGGCATCATCGCGGTCGGCGCCACCTTCGTCATCATCGCCGGCGGCATCGACCTGTCGGTCGGCGCCATGGCCGCCTTTATCGCGGGCGCGATGATCCTGGTGATGAACGTCGCCGTGGAAACGCTGGGCGCGGGCTGGAGCACGGTCCTGCTGGGCATGGCGGTGTCGGTCCTCTTGGGCCTCGCGGCTGGCCTCATCAACGGCCTGGTCACCACCCAGGGCAAGATCGAGGCCTTTATCGTCACCCTGGGCACCCTGGGCATCTACCGCTCCTTGGTCACCTACCTGGCCGACGGCGGCACCATCTCGCTCAACCGTGACGTCAGCGCCGTCTACCGGCCCGTCTTTTACGATTCGTTGCTGGGGATCCCCTACCCCCTCTGGATCTTTGCCCTCGTCGCCGTCCTCGGCTCCGTCATCTTGAGCAGGACCCGCTTTGGCCGCTACTGCAAGGCCATCGGCTCGAACGAGGAGGTGGCGCGCTACTCGGCCATCAACGTGAGCGGCGTCAAGACGCTCACCTTCGTCTTGCAGGGGCTGTGCGTGGCCATCGCCACCATCATCTACGTGCCGCGGCTCGGCTCGGCCTCGGGCGGCACCGGGGTCTTGTGGGAGCTCGAGGCCATCGCCGCGGTGATCATCGGCGGCACCGCCTTAAAGGGTGGCTACGGCCGCATCTGGGGCACCGTGGTCGGCGCCATCATGCTCTCGACCATCGGCAATATTTTGAACCTGACCGACGTGATCAGCCAGTATTTGAACGGCGCCATGCAGGGCGTCATCATCATTCTGGCCGTGCTCCTGCAACGAAGCGCGCGCTCACGTGGAGACTAGGCATCACGTGGAGACTAGCCAAAGGCAAGGCAGTTGGGAGGTGATGATGTTTTAAGGAGGTGATGGTTTTCAGCCAAGGTCCACAGAGACCCTCGAGCCCGTTCCACGCCGTCTTCAGTCCAAGTTGAAAAGTCAAGCCGCCAAGTTACAGAGCTCACGGAGTAAGGTTCACGGAGTAAGGTTCACGGAGTATTCACGGAGTAAAGGTACGGAGGATTACATGAAAAAAGGCATTTTCGCGCTCGCGCTCGCTCTAGCCAGCCTCTTCAGCCTGGGCTTAGCCCAAGAGGAGCAGGTCACCATCGGCGTGTCGATTCCGGCGGCCACCCACGGCTGGACGGGCGGCGTCAACTACCACGCCCAGCAGGCCCAGCAGCGCCTGCAAGAGGCTTATCCCAACCTCAACATCGTTCTCGTCACCGCCGGCAGCGCCGCTCAGCAGGCCAACGATTTGGAAGACCTGGTCGCCGTGCACAACATCGACGCGCTGGTCATCTTGCCCTTCGAGTCCGACCCGCTCACCGAGCCCGTCGCCAACTTGAAGGCGCAGGGCATCTTCATCACGGTGGTCGACCGCGGCCTCGCCGACCCCACCATCCAAGACGTCTATGTGGCCGGCAACAACCCCGAATTCGGCCGCGTCGCCGCCGCCTACATGGTCGAGGCCCTGGGCGGCGAGGGCGACATCGTGGTCTTGCGCGGCATCCCCACCGTCATCGACAACGAGCGCGTCGACGCCTTTATGGAGGTGGTCGAGCCCACCAACGTCAACGTCTTGGGCATGGAGTACGCCAACTGGAACCGCGACGACGGCTTTACCGTCATGCAGGACTTCCTGACCCGCTTTCCCAACATCGACGCCGTCTGGGCCCAGGACGACGACATCGCCTTGGGCGTCATCGAGGCCGTCCGCCAGGCGGGCCGCGAGGGCGAGATGTTCATCGTCGGCGGCGCGGGCATGAGGGAGATGATCGAGCGGGTGATGGAGGGCGACGCGCTCGTCCCGGTCAATGTGCTCTACCCCCCCGCCATGATCGCCACCGCCATGGAAGTCACCGCCCTCAACTACGTGAGCGGCGCGCCGATCCTGGGCGAATACATCCTCGGTTCGCCGCTGATCACCCAGGAGAACGCCGCGCAGTACTACTTCCCGGATTCGCCCTTCTAAAGCTTCTATGGACGTAGGGGCGCACGGCCGTGCGCCCCTACCCCGTTAGGAGGAAGCATGGCACGACCCGTCACCCTGTTCACCGGCCAGTGGGCCGACCTGCCCCTCGACGACCTCGCGCCCCTCGCCAAGGAGATGGGCTACGACGGCCTCGAGCTCGCCTGCTGGGGCGATCACTTCGAGGTAGACAAGGCGCTAGCGGACGAGGGCTATCTTCAGTCCCGGCACGATATTTTGGAAAGACACGGCCTTAGCTGCTACGCCATCAGCAACCATCTGGTCGGCCAGTGCGTCTGCGACCAGCCTATCGACGAACGCCACCAAGGCATCTTGCCCGCACGCCTCTGGGGCGACGGCGAAGGGGAGGGCGTGAGGGCGCGCGCCGCCGAGGAGATGAAGAACACCGCCCGCGCCGCCGCCAAGCTGGGCGTCAAGGTGGTCAACGGCTTTACCGGCTCGAGCATCTGGCATTCGATCTATGCCTTTCCGCCCACGAACCAGGACTACTGGGAAAGGGGCTTCAGGGACTTCGCCGAGCGCTGGGGGCCGATTCTGGACGCCTTTGAAGAGGTAGACGTGAACTTCGCGCTCGAGGTGCACCCCACCGAGATCGCCTTCGACATCGCTTCAGCCGAGCGCGCCCTCGAGGCGGTCGGGCGGCACAGGCGCTTCGGTTTCAACTATGACCCCTCCCACCTCGGCTACCAGGGCGTCGATTACGTCAAGTTCATCCGCGTCTTTCATGACCGCATCTACCACGCGCACATGAAGGACGCCTGGTGGGGCCACGGCGACGGCGCGGTCGGCGTCTTCGGCGGGCACGCCTCCTTTGGCGATCCCAGGCGCTACTGGGACTTTAGAAGTGTCGGCCGCGGCGACATCCGCTTCGAGGAGGTGATCGTCGCCCTAAACGACATCGGCTACGACGGCCCGCTCTCCATCGAGTGGGAGGACGGCCGCATGGACCGAGTCCACGGCGCGACCGAATCGGCCGCCTTTGTGAGGAAGCTCGACTTCGCCCCCTCGGCCACCGCCTTCGACGCGGCCTTCGAAACGAGGTAGCGCATGGCCACGGACAAGGACGCCTTGAGAACCCCAAAGCTCAAGATGGCGTGGTCGGCAGCAAAGGCGCCTTCTACCCGCTAGGATAAAGCTATGGCTCTTTCACGACTCATCACGGCGGTAAGCCCAGGGGAGTATCTCGAGGCCGAAAAGGACGCGGAAGTGCGCCACGAGTACGTTTGTGGCGAAGTCTACGCCATGGCGGGAGGCAGTGTGGCGCATAACGTCATCACCGGCAACGTCGCGCGCCTCCTGGGCAATGCCGCGGCGCCGACCGACTGCCGCGTGTACGCCAGCGACATGAAGGTTCGGGTCGAAGAGGGGCTCTTCTACTACCCGGACGTGATGGTGGTGTGCGCGCCGCCGGCCGATGACTATTACGAAACCGAACCCTGCGTGATTGTTGAGGTGGTGAGTCAATCCACCTCGCGAAAGGACCGCATGGAAAAGCGCTTCGCCTACCTCGCCCTCGGCAGCCTGCGCCTCTACCTGCTCGTAGACAGCCGGCAGCGTGCGGTGACGGGGTTCGGCCGCACGCCCAGCGGTTGGGAAGAGCGCGTGTACGGCGAAAGCGAGGCGGTGCTCATCCCCTGTCCGGAGCTCGCCTTGACCTTCTCGGACATCTATCACAAGGTCCCTCGCTGAGGTCCTTTGCAACAGGTCCTTTGCAACAGGTCCTTTGCGGCAGGACACCGGCGCTCGAGGTGGGCGCCTCATCCTCTTACGGCAACGGGCACAGGCAAAGGTGATGGGACGGGGATGATCGCCAAGAAAGGATGCTATGGTTGCAGGTAAAGACAGCCTCGGAGTAGGCAAGCTCAAGATGGGCATGGTCGGCGGCGGCCAGGGCGCCTTTATCGGCGCGGTCCACCGCAAGGCCGCCGCCCTGGACGGCGAGATCGCTTTCACAGCGGGCGCGCTCTCCTCGACGCCAGATAAGGCCAAGGCGTCGGGGCGGGAACTCGGCCTAGCCGACGAGCGCACCTACGGCTCCTGGGAGGAGATGCTCGAGCGCGAACGGGCCCGCCCCGCGGATGAAAGAATCGACTTCGTTTCGATCGTCACCCCCAACCATCTGCACTTCCCTGTCGCCCACGCCTTTGCCGAGGCCGGCTTCAACGTGATCTGCGACAAGCCGCTGGTGCATAGCTCGGAGCAGGCCAAGAAGCTCATCGCGGTGGTCGAAAAGACCGGCGTCGTCTTCGCCGTCACCTACAACTACACGGGCTACCCGATGGTCAAGGAGGCCCGGGAGCTGGTCCGCCAGGGGAGGTTGGGCGAGCTTCGCAAGGTCATCGTCGAGTACAACCAGGGCTGGCTGGTGGGCAAGCTCGAGGGTTCGGGCTCCAAACAGGCCGAGTGGCGCACCGACCCGTCACGCTCGGGCATTGCCGGGGCCATCGGCGACATCGGCTCGCACGCCGAGAACCTGGTGAGCACCGTGACCGGCCTCGAGCTGTCACACATCTGCGCCGACCTGAGCACCTTCGTCTCGGGCCGCAGGCTCGACGACGACGGCAACCTCTTGCTGCGCTTTGCGGGCGGCGCCAAGGGCGTCTTGATCGCCTCGCAGATCTCGACGGGCGAGGAAAACGACCTGCGGATTCGCGTCTACGGCAGCGAGGGCTCGCTCAGCTGGCAGCAGGAAGACCCGAACTCTCTGGTGTTCAAGCCCCTTGAGGGCCCCATGCAGGTCTTGAAGCGCGGCAACGCCTACCTCTGTGAGCCGGCGCAGCGGGCCACGCGGCTGCCGACGGGTCATCCCGAGGCCTTTATCGAAGCCTTCGCCAACATCTACAAGAACGCCGGTGATACCATCCGCGCGAAACGGGAGGACCGCGAGCCGGGCGCGCTCGAGCGCGACTTCCCCACCGTCTACGACGGCGCAAGGGGCGTCCACTTTATCGAGAAGACGGTGGAGAGCGCCAAGAGCGAGCGGAAGTGGACGCCGGCCGAGTGGTCGCGGTGAGACGGTGAGCCCTTACCAACCCAAACCCGAACACAGATTCTCCTTTGGCCTGTGGACGGTCGGCAACGTCGGCCGCGACCCCTTCGGCGAACCCACGCGCCAACCCCTCCCCGCACCCTACGTCGTGGAGAAGCTGGCGGCACTGGGCGCCTACGGCGTCAACCTCCACGACAACGACCTGGTGCCCATTGACGCCAGTGCAGGAGAACACGACCGCATCGTCAGGGAGTTCAAGACGGCCCTGAACGACCACGGGTTGAAGGTGCCGATGGCGACGACCAACCTCTTCACCGACCCCGCCTTCAAGGACGGCGCCTTCACCTCCGCCGACGCCCGGGTGAGGGCTTACGCGCTGCAAAAGACGATGCGGGCGATGGACCTGGGCGCGGACCTGGGCGCCGAGACCTACGTCTTCTGGGGCGGCCGCGAGGGGACCGAGGTGGACGCGGGCGGCAAGCTCCTAGCCAGCCTGGCCCGCTTCCGCGAGGCCATCGATTTCCTCTGCGACTATTCCGAGGACCAGGGCTATGGCTACAGGTTCGCCCTCGAGCCCAAGCCCAACGAGCCGCGCGGCGACCTCTTCCTGCCCACGGTGGGCTCGGCCCTGGGCTTTATCGCCACCCTGGACAAGCCCGAGCTGGTCGGCGTCAACCCCGAGTTCGCCCACGAGACGATGGCCGGCCTCTCCTTTCCGCACGCGCTCGCGCAGGCTTTGGACGCGGGCAAGCTCTTTCACGTGGACTTAAACGACCAGAAGATGAGCCGCTTCGACCAGGACCTGCGCTTCGGCGCGGAAAACCTCAAGGCCGCCTTCATCACCGTCAAGCTCCTAGAAAGCTCGGGCTACGACGGCCCCCGCCACTTCGACGCCCACGCCCTCAGAACCGAGGACGAGGCGGGGGTGTGGGAGTTCGCCAAGGGCTGCATGCGCACCTACCTCATCCTCAAGGAAAAGGCGGAGAGGTTTGACCAGGACGCCGAGATTCAGGCAGCGCTCGAGGCGTACAAGGTTCAAGACGACGAGCTCGAGGCCCTCAAGACCTACTCGAGGGAAAACGCCGCAGCGCTCAAGGAGCGCAGCTTCGACCGCGAAGCGCTTGGGCGGCGCGGGCCGGGGCTGGAAAGGCTCGACCAGCTCACCGTAGAGCTGCTCCTGGGCGCGCGCTAGTGGCCACAAAGACTGGGGTCGCGCTCGGCCTCGACCTCGGCACCAGCGGGGTGCGGGTGGTGGCGGTCACGCCGGAAGGCGAGGTCGCCGCCGAGGCGAGCGGGCACTATCCCCTCCATACCCCCAAGCCCGGCTGGACCGAGCAGGACCCGGCGGACTGGGTGAGCGCCACGCTGGGGGCGCTCGAGGAGCTGGCCGGAAAGCTCCAAGGCCACAGCGTCCTGGCGCTCGGCCTGTCGGGCCAGATGCACGGCATGGTCGCCTTGGGCGCTTCGAGCGAGGTCGTCCGTCCCGCGCCCCTCTGGAACGACCAGCGCACGGCTGAGGCGGTCAGGGACATCGAAAGGGAGGTCGCGCGCAAGACCCTCATCGCCAAGACCGGCAACCCGGCGATCACCGGCTTCCAGCTCCCCAAAGTCTTGTGGCTGCGCGAGAACGAGCCGGAGAACTTCGCCCGCACCGAGCATGTCCTCCTGCCCAAGGACTACCTCGGCTTCGTCCTGACCGGTAGCGTGGCGACCGAGCCCTCGGACGCCTCGGGCGTCGGCTGCCTCAACCTGGCGCGCAAGACTTGGGACGAGGAGATCCTGGCGGCGCTTGAGCTCTCCCCTGCTCTCTTTCCCAAGGTCGTCGCCTCGCACGAAGAGGTCGGCGGGCTCAGAGCGGCCATCGCCCAGACGACAGGGCTGCCCGAAGGGCTGCCCGTCATCGCCGGGGCGGGCGACAACGCCGCCGCCGCGACCGGCCTGGGGCTGTCGAGCACCCGGCCCCATAGGGGCAGCGTCAGCCTGGGCACCTCGGGCGTCCTCTTCGTCCCGCTGACGGAGCCCACGCCCGACCCCCAGGGCCGCGTCCACCTCTTCGCCCACGCCGACGGCGGCTATCATCTCCTCGGCGTGACGCTGGCGGCGGCGGGCAGCCTTCAGTGGTACAGGAGCGTGTTCGCGCCCGAACGGGATTTTGACGCGCTGATGGCGCTGGCGGCCGAGAGCACGCCCGGCGCGAACGGCGTGCTCTTTAGGCCCTACCTGGCGGGCGAGCGCACGCCGCACATGAACCCCGAGCTGCGCGGCTCCTGGACCGGCCTGAGCTTGGCCACGAGCCAAGGCGATATGGTGCGCTCGGTCCTGGAGGGCGTCGCCTACAGCCTGCGCGACGCGCTTACGGTGATGACGCCGCTCGCCGAGGCCAAGGAGCTCCTGGCGACGGGCGGCGGGGCGCGCTCCAAGTTCTGGTTGCAGATCGTCGCCGACGTGTTGGAAA
>JALZLY010000192.1 GCA_030858465.1 Deinococcota bacterium | reverse complement strand
CTGCCGACACTCATGAGCGCGGTGATCGCCAAGAGTTCCCTCGTCTTCAGCTCGAGGCCGCCGCGAGCAAAGACCTCCTCGTAGGCGACCTCGATGATCAGCCTGGCGAGGTCGGGGTCGGTGTCCTTGAGGGAGTGCTCGATGGCCTCGGCCTTGGCACCCCAGACGCGCCGACGAACGGTGGTCATGAGGCCACTCTACCGCGTCCTCCTCTTGCGCCGCAGACGTACCGTCTTCTAATACCAAGTGCCTTATCAAGCGCCGCTTTTGCGCTTGATAAGTGCGCGTACGCGCATACCCTCAAACCCATCAGCAATTCGAAATGAAGCCAGAAAGCGTGTCAGGGACGCATTCGAAGCCGAAGCATTTGAAGAGGCGGGGAGGCAAGTTCGGGCCTCTACACAAACCTCTTTGGAGCCATCAGCGCCTTGTCTAGCACGCGCTTAGTAGGCCAAATTTTGCGGCTGATCCGTCACAACGTGATCGTGCCTTCTTCGAACGGTTTCATCTTTAGGAAAGCTCGTGGTGGGCAGTGTCTCTGAAGGATAGAAAGGGGAGGGGCGGCTAGGGTTCTCATGAAACGTTCATTTCGAATTGCTGCAAACCCATGCGGTTTGTGGTACTTCGAAAGGCGATTGGTATAAGATGGGCGTGGGATCGAGATCCCTTAGAGGAGGCTTTAATGGGTTGGATCATCACGCTTCTGGTCGGCGCGCTCATCGGCTGGCTGGCCAGCATCATCATGAAGACCAATGAGCAACAGGGCTTGATTGCCAATATTCTCGTGGGTGTCGTCGGCGCGGCGCTGGGTCGTTTCATCTTTGCCGACCTGCTTGGCCTCGGCGGGGCCGCCGCCGCGGGCGCCTTCACCATCGTGGGCCTGTTCTGGGGCATCCTGGGCGCGGTCATTCTCATCGCCCTGCTGCGCGCGCTGGGCATCTTCAAGTAGCCGTCAAGAGAGCACGATCACGGCGATCAAGCCCGCCGAGACGCGAATGCTGAGCGTCTCGGCGGCGCTCTCGTTGGAGACGCCGAGGCCCAGGCCGAACTCGAGCGCGTAGTCCTCGAGCGGAAAGCGCGCGCCCGTGAGGCTGACGGTCGAGGCCGGCGAGAGGCTGAGGACGCTGAAGCGCGTGCCCTCGGGCAGGGTGAGCTCGAGCGCGCCGCCGCCGGCGACGAAGCGGACGGTGCTCGCCTCGTCGTAGAGGATGACCTCGAGTCCCCCTTGCTGAGCCCTGGCGGCGATGAGGACCGCCGCCAGGGTCTGGTCGAGCCTGCCGCCCAGCCCGCCGATGACCGCGACCTCCGCGGCGCCGCGCGTGCGGGCGTGGCTCAGGGCCAGCTCGAGGTCGAGAGAGTCCTTGTCCGCGGGGTGCCGCTCCTGGGGCAGGCCGGGGTAGCGCGAGAGGACGTCGGCGCTCACCGAGTCGAAGTCGCCGACGACGAGCTCCGCTATGACGCCGAGCGCGGCCGCGTGGCGCAGGCCCGAGTCGGCCGCCACCACCCAGTCGGCCTCCTGGGCGAGCCTCCTCAGGCGCTCATCTACTCGCACCTCGCCCCCCGCCAGGACGAGCGCCTTCATGTCTCGTCCGCCAGGGCATCCTCGAGCAGGCCGACGGCGGCCTCTTGCGGCACGCTCAGCCTGAGGCGGTCGCCCGGCGCGGGCGCGCTGGGCAACTCCCGCGCAAAGCCGCTCCAGTGCAGGGTTACGCTTGGCCTGTCCAACTTCAGGCTCAGCTCGAACAGCGCCCCGTTCCTCCTGCACTCGAGCACCTCCGCTTCATGCGAGGCCTCCGCGCCCGCGCCCAGCCGGATGAGGTCGCTGCGCAGCAGCGTCACGGGCGCGCCCGCGGCGGCCAGGTCGCCCAGCGCCGCGCTCGGATAGAGGTTGCGGTGGCCCAGAAAGCGGGCGACCCAGGTCGTGCCCGGCCGGCCGTAGAGCGCGCCCGCCTCCTCGAGCCTCTGAATGCGGCCCGCGCGCATCACCGCGATCCTGTCGGCCAGGGCAAAGGCCTCGCCCTGGTCGTGGGTCACGTAGACGGCGGAGATGTCGAGGCCCGAGAGCAGGGACTTGAGTTCCTCCTTGAGCGCCTCGCGCAGGGAGAGGTCGAGGTTGGAGAGGGGCTCGTCGAGCAAGAGCAGCGCGGGCCTGGGCGCCAGTGCCCGCGCCAGGGCCACTCGCTGCTGCTCACCGCCGGAGAGCTCATGGGCGCGGCGCCCCCCCAGGCCGCGCAGGCCCACGAGCGCCAGCAGTTCCTCGACCCGCGCCCGCCTCTCGGCCTTGGGCCAGCCCTTCTCGACCAGACCGTAGGCGACGTTGCCCGCTACGCTCAGGTGCGGAAAGAGCGCGTAGTCCTGAAAGACCATGCCAAAGCCGCGCCGCTGCGGCGGCTGCCGGCTGATGTCGCGGCCGTCCAGCCGGACGGCGCCGCGGTCGGCGGTCTCGAGCCCGGCGATCAGCCTGAGCAGCGTGCTCTTGCCGCAGCCGCTCGGCCCCAACAGCGCCAAGGTCTCGCCCGGCGCCAGCGCCAGCGATACGCCGGCTACGGCGCGCACCGTGCCGTAGCCTTTGGAAAGGCCCTCGAGGCGCAGGCCGGTCTCTACCACAGCGTCACCACGGACCTCACCACGGACCTCACCACGGCAGCTCGAGCCTGAGCCCGTCGTAGGCGTAGATGGTGCCCTCGGGCGCCGGCTCGCGCGCGTCGACGCCGTGGCCGAGGTGGGTGAGGACGGTGCCTGCGGGTTTGAGCTCGCTGATCAGCCCCAGGGCCTCTTGCACGTCGTAGACGCTGCGACTGTGGACGGGGGCGGTCTCGCGGTAGCAGCTGGTGCCGAGCACGAGCAGCCCCAAGCCCCGCCAGGGCGAGAGGTCTTGCAGGTTGAGACTGTCGGGGATATAGGCCCAGCTCGAGCCGGGACGGCTGCTCTCGCCGTCGAAGCGAAAACCGTAGGCCCAGCCGTTAAAGCCGTGCGGCACCCTGACCGCGCTGAGCCTATAGCCCGCGAAGGTTCTGGAGCTTTGCTCGAGCGCTCTAAAAGGAACCCGCTCGGGGTAACCTCCCCGCGTCAGGTAGGCGAAGCGCTCGCGGAGCGCCGGCAGCACCTCGGCGGGGGCAAAAACGGGGCAGGGCTCCCTGGTCCAGCGCGCCCGGTCGGCCAAGTCGCCCAGGCCCAGGACATGGTCGTTGTGCGCGTGGCTGATGAGCGCGGCGCCAAAGCCCCGCAGCCCCTCGCGCGCGCACTGCGTCCGGAGTTCGGGCGAGGCGTCGACGAGCACGCGCTCAGGACTCTCGGCAGCGCCCTCGATCACCACCGAGGGCCGGCTGCGGGCGTTGACGCCCGTGGTGCGAGCCTCCGTGCAAACTGTACAGTCGCACCACCAGCGCGGCACCCCCTGCGAGTCGGAAGCGCCGAGAAAGCGCAAGGTCGGGGTCATGCTACTCCAGCATACCGTCCCGCTGGTTCGCCCTATAGTTCCCTATAGTTCCCCCTGCCCAAAGCGCTCGAGCAGGACGAAGACCAGCCCGGTGATGCCCATGAGCAGCGCCGACAGCGCCAGGGCCGCGCCGTAATTGACCATCCCCGGCCGGCCCAGGCGGTCGAAGATGGCCACGGGGATGGTGGCGAACTCCTGCCGGGTCAGGACCAAGGAGGCACCGAACTCGCCCATCGAGATGGCGAAGGCGAAGCTCGCGGCGGCGATCAGAGCCGGCACCAGCAGCGGCAGCTCGACCCGGCGCAGGGTAGCGAGCGGGCTCGAGCCCAGAGACTGCGCCGCGCGAATCAGGTTGGGCGGCAGGCTGCGCAGGGCGGGCAGGAGGCTGCGCGCCACGAAGGGAAAGGCGATCAGGCTGTGCGCCAGGACCAGGCCCCAGGCGGTGGCCCGGAGCGGGGGAAAGGCAAGCAGATAGCCGTAGCCGAGCGTCACCGCGCTCGTCGCCAAGGGCAACAGGCTCAAGCCGTCGAGCCAGCGCCAGCCGCCACGCGCCACCGCGTAGGCGAAGGCGAAGCCGACGACGAGCGCTACCAGCATGCTCGAGAAGGCGAAGCGCAGGGAGTTGTATATGGCTTGTTCGACGCCGGCGAAGCGGACGGTGCGCGCGCCCCCTACCTCGGCCAGGTGCTCAAAGGCGCGCGGGCCGGGCAGCGGTCCTCCCGCCAGCCAGAAGGTCTGGTAAAGGAGCGCCAACAGCGGCGAGAGCACCAGTGCGCCCGCCAAGAGCAGGTTGAGGGCCAGGAGGAGCCGCCAGGGGCCGGTGGGCCGGGAGAGCGCCCGCCGCCCGCCGCCGAGCGTCACGGCCAGCCGCGCCTGCATCCGGGTGTAGAGAAGCGTGAAGAGGCTGATGACGGCGAGCTGAGCAAGGACCAGGGCGGCCGCTCCCTCGAGCCTCAGCCGGCTGGTGAGGGCGTAGATCTCCACCTCGAGGGTGGCGTACTGCGGCCCCGGCGCCAGGATCATGATCACCCCAAAGGAGGTGAAGCAGAAGATGAAGACGAGCGTCGCCGCGGCCACGATGGCGGGCGCGGCCAGCGGC
>JALZLY010000191.1 GCA_030858465.1 Deinococcota bacterium | reverse complement strand
AGGCGCTGATCATTACGGGAGGCTTATCATCGAGGCGACAAGCAAATCCTGTCCCTGAACATGCGCCCAGGGACAGGATTTGGCAGGTTCGACCCGTTGCCTCATTCGCCGTAGGTGCGGATGCGCTCCAAGAGCTCGTCGCCGTACTGCCTGGTGAAGTCCTCATAGGCGGGTGCTACCGCCGCCTGGAAGGGCGCGATGTCGATGTCGGTGGTCACGTCCATGCCGGCGGCGCGCAGGGCCTCGATGCCCTCCCTTTCCACCTCGGTCACCCTGTCGCGGGTCGCCTCGACCGAGGCCCGCGCCGCCTCCTTGAACCAGCCCTGCTCCTCTTCGGACAGCCGCTCCCAGACAAAGGGCGAGATCAAGACCAGCGCCGGCGAGTAGACGTGGCCGGTCAGGCTCAAGTAGCGCTGCACCTCCTGGAAGTTGGCCGAGGTGATGACCGGGATGGGGTTCTCCTGGCCGTCGACGGTGCCCTGCTGCAAGGCGGTAAAGAGCTCGGGGAAGGCCATCGGCGTGGGCGCCGCCCCCGCCGCCTGAAAAGCGCGGATGTGCACCTGGTTTTCCATGGTGCGGATCTTGAGCCCTTGCAGGTCCTCGGGCGACCTCACCGCGCGCCGGTTGTTGGTGAGGTGGCGAAAGCCGTTTTCGGACCAGGCCAAAGCGACAATGCCGCGCTCGGGGAACCTCTCTAAGAGTTCCTGGCCGATAGGGCCGTCCAAAACGCCGCGCGCGTGCTCGTAGTCGCGAAAGAGAAAGGGCAGGTCCAGGACCAAGACCTCGGGGACGAAGTTGCCGACGGGGCCGGTCGAGGTGATTACCATATCGACCGAGCCGATCTGCAGGCCCTCGATCATCTCGCGCTCGCCGCCGAGCGCGTTGGCGGGCTGCTCGACGATTGTGATGCGGCCCTCGCTCAAGCGGTCGATCTCCTGGGCAAAAGCCTGTGCTCCGGCGCCGTAGTGCGAGTCGGGCGAGAGCGAGTAGCCAAGGTTCAGGGTCATCGTCTGCGCGTACGTTAGGCCGCCCATGAAACAAGCAGCCACCATAACCGTCAAAACGTTAAGCTTCATCATGCCGGTGTTCCTCCCTTAATGTTTGCATCTGTGTTTGCATCTGTAGCGGTAGCACGTTTGTTCCCTTTGAAATGCCACGCGGCGACCCCCATTCCTCGGCGTAGCCATGATTGACCTACCCGCTTGCGTGTGGCAAGATGCTATCAGATGCCTGATGAGCTGTCAAGCTAACGCTAGCGCTACGAAAAGGCGCCGGTCCCCAAGAGGTGACGCCGGCGCCGGACGCTGTGGTGCTCAGCCGCGGGAGCTGAGATGAGTCCCTCCTCTTTAGCCGCTGGAGGACCCGTCATCGTCTATCTCGCCGATGACCTGAGCGGCGCCAACAGCAGCGCCTCGCTCTTTTATGAGGCAGGGCTGCGGGCCGTGCAGGTTCTCGAGCACGACCGCCTTGACGGCGTATCCCAGGAGGGGCAGGCTTATATCGTCAACCTCGCCAGCCGCGACGCCGGCGAAAATCTGGCCGGCGAGCGCCTCTACAAAAGCGTCGGCGCCTTGAAGCGGCGGCTTGGGGGCAGGGCTATTCTCTGGGGTAAGCGCCTTGACTCGACGCTGCGGGGCCACCTCGTGCCAGAGTTGCGGGCGCTAAAGGGCGCGCTCCCGGACCACGGCCCCACCCTCGTCGCGCCCGCCTTTCCCAGGGCCGGACGCGTCACCGTCGGCGGTTACCAACTTATAAATCCTTGGCACAAGGGCACTGTAGATGCGTTTGCAGATGCGTTTACAGATGCGTTTACAGACGAGTTTGCAGACGCGTCTGGCGGGCTGGCGCGCAGCTACCTGCCGGGCCTGCTCGAGGAGGTGGGGTATTGCGCCCTCAGCCTGCTGAGCCTTTACGCCGTCCGCGGCGCCACACCGCCCGCAGCCGTCACCGCGCCCGGCAAGGACGAGGCGGTTGTTGCCGACGCCCTCAGCGACGCCGACCTGAAGAGGCTGGCAAGCTGGACCTATGAGGCCTGGCTAAAGGGCGCGGTGGTCGTCGACAGCGGCCCCTACCTGGCGCAGCTCGTCAAGCTGGGCATCCTGCGGGGACTGTGGCCCGCGGCGCAGCAGCCTTCGCCTGTTCTCGTCGTCTTGGGCTCGCGCTCGGCGCCGACAGAAAAGCAGGTGGCGCACCTGTGCCGCGCGCATCCGGGCGTGCTGGCGCTTGACTTACACTTTGACGCTTTGGTGCTTGGTAAAGCACGGGCTGCCGAGGTGCTCATCCTCACGGCGGATGCTCGCAAGGAAGATATCGACGAGGCCTTAGAGGAGCTGGCGGCGGCAGTGGTGCGCCTCTTAACAAGCCTGCCCGCGCCCTACGCTTTTGTTATCTCCGGTGGCCGGACCGCCTCGAGCGTATTATCGCATTTCACCTTCCGTTCGCTAGAGATGCGCGGCGAGATCTTCCCGCTGGTGCCCGTCGGTCGCCTCTCGGGCGGCCAACTCCACGGCAGCCTGCTCGTCACCAAGGGCGGCCT
>JALZLY010000190.1 GCA_030858465.1 Deinococcota bacterium | reverse complement strand
GCGGTGGGCCGCCTGGCCGGCGACGAAGTCCACGTAGACGGGTCCCGCCGCGCCCGGCCGGCTGTCGCGGAGCTCGAGCCTCTCCCCCGTCCACACCAGCAGCCCCTCCGCGTCCGTCTCGCCGAGGGGCTCGAGCGGCAGGCGCAGGCGCTCGGCCCACGCCGCGGCGGCGTCGGCAGGAACTCCCGGAACAGCAGCTACGGCAAGACGCATGGCTCAGTCTAACGCGACGCCAACGACGACTCGCCCAAGCACGGCGCGAATCCAGCCCTCATCAGTGCTTTGGTTGGAGCGCTCGGCTGGATGGGGCACTCGAGGCTACGACGAAGGCTTACGAAAAAGGCGGCCCCAAGGCCGCCTCCAAGCGTCGGACTCAAAGCCGCTTACTCGGCGGTCACGGCTGCCCGGACAAAGGCGTAGACTTCGCCACCGGGGTTGTCTTGGGTGTGGAGGTTGAAGTAGGCCCAGTTGCCGCTGCCAAGGTGCTGTTCGACGGTGGCCGCGTCGAAGTCCAGATCGGCCGCGGCGAGCGCGGCGGCCATCTCGTCAAAGGTAAAGGTCGCCTCGAAGCTGCCGCTCGCCGCGTCGCCCATGACCGGCACGTCGAAGAGCTGGCCCAGGTAGTGGATGTGCGCTTCGGCGTCGCCGGCGGCGATGATCGGCGCGCTGGTCAGGTCCTGGTAGGAACCCGACACGGTAACGCCCGTTTCGCTGAACGCCGTCGCGAAGGTGCCCGTAGCGGTGGTGACGGTGTCGGGATCGTCGGCGGTGGCGGGCTGAGGCACCAGGCCCTCGGCATAGAGGTCGTCCTGGTCGGTTACCCAGGCGTAGACTTCGCCGGCCGGATTGGTCTCGGTGTGGAGGTTGAAGTAGGCCCAGTTGCCGCTTCGCAACTCCTCTTCGACCGTGGCTGCGTCGACGCCCTCGAGCGCACCGGCCATGGCGTCATAGCTGAAGCTCGCCCCAAAGGTACCCGCGCTCTGGTCACCCTCGACCGGCACGTCGAAGAGTTCGCCGCGGTAGTGGATGTGGGCCTCGGCCTCGCCGGCGGCGATGATCGGCGCGCTGGTCAGGTTGGTGTAGGAGCCGCCGAGCGTGATGCCTTCGCCGCTGAAGTCCACGGTGATGGAGCCGCTCGCCGCGGTCACGGTATCGGGATCGTTGGTGGTCTCGGGTTGCGGCTCGAGCGCGTTCACCGAGCTGTCAACTTCGGGCTCTTCGGGCTCCTCGGCCACGAAGGTCAGCGTGACGGGCACCGTCTCGCCGGCCACCACGGTGGCGGGGACGGAAGGGGTAACGAAGCCGGTCTGCTCCGTGGCGGTCACGGTGTAGACGCCGACCGTCAGATCTTCAAACACCATCGCGTCGTCGGCCGTGACGGTAGCGGAGGCAGCCTCGGTGCCCACTGCCGTCAAGACACTGACCTCGGCGCTGTCTACACCCTCGACGCTCACTTGGAGGTTGCCGGTCACCGCCTCGGGAAGGCCCCGCTGACCGCAGGCGGCGAGCAGCGCAGCGAGCACGATGAGTCCTGCTAGGCTAAAAAATCGTTGCATGGACAACTCCTTTCGGATGGTTGCAGAAAAAAAGTGGACACATGTCCAACCCTTAGCCTGCCACAGCCCCGAGGTGGAGTGTGCGGTCTGTCCCACAAACCACGAAGCGTGAGGCGGCTCTCAGCGCTCGAGCCCGAACTCGCTGTGGACCGACCTGAGCGCCTCCTCGGCCTGGGCGGCGGGGATGACCACCGAGATGCGCACCTCGCTGGTGGCGATCATCTCGATGTTGGCGCCCACCGCCGAGACGGCCGCGAACATCCTCCCGGCGACGCCGGGCGTCGAGCCGACGGCGACGCCCACGATGGAGATCTTGGCGATCTCGGGGTCAGCCACGGCCTCGCCGCCGAGCCGCGCCAGGACCGGCGCCACCGCCCCCAACGCGTCTTCGGTTCTATCCTTGCTGACGGTAAAGGCCATCTGCTGGCGGCTCTCGTCGCTGCCCGGCACCCCCTGGATGATCATGTCCACGTTGACGCCGGCGTCGCCGAGCGCGCGAAAGACTTGCGCGGCAACGCCCGGCACGTCGGGCACGCCGAGCAGGTTGATACGGGCATGGTTGCGGTCGAGCGCCACGCCGGTCACGGGCTTGTCGGTCTTCACTCTGTCGCCGCCTTTCAGCTCACCAACCCTTTTTACCTCTTTCACCAGGGTGCCGGTGTTGTAGGAAAAGCTCGAGCGCACGTGGATCACCACGCCGTAGCGGCGCGCGTACCAGACGCTGCGCGGGTGCAGAACCTGGGCGCCCACCGAGGCCAGCTCGAGCATCTCGTCGTAGTCGATGGCGTCCAGCTTCGTCGCCGCGGGGATGAGGTGCGGGTCGGTGGTGTAGACGCCCTCGGTGTCGGTGTAGATCTCGCACTCGCGCGCGCCCAGGGCGGCCGCCACCGCCACCGCGGTGGTGTCGGAGCCGCCGCGGCCCAACGTCGTCAGGTTGCCCGCCTCGTCCACGCCCTGGAAGCCGGCGATGACGGCCACGTCGTGGTCCTCGAAAGCCGCGAGGAGCCGGTCGGGCCTGACTTCGCGGATGCGCGCGCCGCCAAAGAAGCCGTCGGTGACAAAGCCCGCCTGAGCACCCGTAAAGGAGCGCGCCCGGACGCCCAGGTGTTGCAGCGCCATCGTCACCAGCGCCACCGACTGCTGCTCACCGGTCACCATCAAGACGTCGAGCTCGCGGCGGCTGGGCCGGGGCGTGATCTCCCTGGCCAGGCGAATCAGGCCGTCGGTGGTCCGCCCCATCGCCGAGACCGTCACCGCCACCTTGTCGCCGCCCTCGACGTTTCTAGCGATGCGGGCCGCCACCTTGTGAATGCGGTCGACGTCGCCGACGCTGGTGCCGCCGTATTTCTGGACCACGAGTGCCATGAGCCACAGTTTAACAAGAAAGAACTGAGGACTGAGGTTACAGGACTGAGAGAAAAGCCTTTACTCAGTCCTCAGTCCTTTTACCTCAGTCCTGTCACTCGAGCCTGAGCCTGCTCCAGGCGCTCGGGTCGGCCCAGACGTTGGGCACCGGGTTCCAGCCGAGGATGTTCTCGCGCGCGTAAGCGCCCGTCTCGGCGTCAAGGGCGTTGCTGTTATGAAGCACGTGCGAGAAGCCGAGCTCGCTGCCCGCCTCGCCCGAGACGCCCAGCTCGGCGAGCGGGACGGCGACCTCGACAAGGTAGCCCTCTTCGGTCCGGCTCGAGGCCACTTGCGCCCGCCGGCTGGTCTCGGCGATGGGGCCGGGCCGCGCGTCCTCGTGCCTGACGGCCTGGACCTTGCCCTCGGTGTCGAAGGGGATGACGGCCAGCTTGTAAAGCCCCGCCCCGGTGCCAGAGCCCTGGGCGCCGGGGTCGAGATAGAACTCGACGGAGTCCGTCCGGTAGAAGGCCTCCAGGTCGTCCGGAGCGATGTTGGAGACGATAACGTTGTCGGTTACCTCGGCGGCGAGGTAGAGGTAGCGGTCGTCGTAAAGAACGGCGAAGCGGCTCTGGAGGCGCCGCTCTTGCGGGTCGACCGGAGCGATGTCACCGGCGGGGACGTTCATCGTCTCGTCGACGGTGTACCACTCGGCTCCTTGCCAGTCCGCAAGGTCGCCGTCCACGGTCACGGCCGCCCCGGCGCGGCGCGCCGTCACCGGCTGTCTGAGCGCTTCCGCCCGCTCGCCGAGCTCGGCGGCGTAGGAGGGCGTCACCGCGTAATCGGCCTCGCGTTCCTCGAAGCCGATGAGCCCCAAAGCCCGCTGCACGTGCTCGTTTTGCATGAAGAGCTCCCAGACAAGGCCGCTGCGGTAGTTCTCGATCATCAAGAGGATGTCACCCTGGTCGATGCCGATGTACTCCGTCGAGTACCAGGTCTCGTCCTCGTTGATGGCGCTCACGAAGCCGTAGCGGCCCCACACCAAGGAACCGTATTCGCGGAGCATCCTGCGCACCGCCCCCAGGGCGATTCCTGGCGTAAAGGGCAGACAGGCGATCGGCGCGTAGGGCGCGACGGTGCCGTCGTGGTTCGAGGGCGCGGCACCGTAGGCCTTGTAGCCGAAGGGGCCGTCGGAGGCGCTCAAACCCCAGACATCCTCGCGGTAGCTGGCGAACTCGCCTTGGTGCTCGATGGCGAACTCTCGGTTGCGCTCGCAAGCCCGTGCGGCGTTGTTGAAGTAGTTGGCGTAGCGGTCTTCCTTGTCGCTAAGGTCGAGCCAGACGAGCGGATACTGGTAGACGAAGAGCGTCTCAGCGGGAAGGTAGATGGTGCCGTCGCGAACGGGCCTCATCACCGCGTCCCAGCTCTCGGGCGGCAGCGGGTGGGTGGGCGAGCCGATGCCGAGGACGTAGAGCAGGAGCCCCTCGTCGAAGTTCGACCATCTCGCGTCCAAGAAGCCGCTCTCGGGCATCCAGCCCATCGACACCGTGTCACCCTCGGCCATCATCCACTGCCAGTCGATGGCCCGGTAAAGCTGGTGGGCCAGCTCCTCGACCTCCGTATCGTTGAAGTATTCCCCCACGGTGAGCGCCCCGGCGATAAAGAGCGCGGTGTCGATCGAGGAGAGCTCGCTCGTCCAGACGCGCTCTCCCGTCTCCATGGCGACGAAGTGGAAGAAGAAGCCGCGCTCGCCCTCGACGCCGCCTTCAGCGAAGGTGTTGAGGGTGGTCAGCGCGCGTTCATAGCCCTCGTCACGGCTGATCCAGCCGCGCTCGACGGCGACCGGGATGGCGGCGAGCGCAAAGCCCACCGCGGCGATGCTCGAGGGCGCGTCGGGGGTGCTGCGGTCCTTGACCAGGCCGTTTTCGGGGTTGGCCTCGAGCCAGAAGAAGTCGAAGGTGCGCCGGGCGACCTCCTCTAACAGCGCCTCGTCGTCAAGCCTAAGCAGCGCGGCCGCTTCCTCGTCAAAGGCCGGGTCGCGCTCGGCGGCCGCGGCGTCGGCCTCCTCCCGCTCGGCCAGGAAGGCGCTGCCGAGGTAAAAGGGTGTCTCGAGCGCCGTCTTGTTCTCGTTGTCGTCGGCGTAGAAAAAGGACATGAAGAGGGTGTAGCGGTTTTCGGGCTCAAGCCTGCGCATGGTCGCGCTCAAGGGGAAGCGGACCCGGTTCCAGCCCGGCTGGGCAGCAGTCTCGGAGAAAACCCCGTCCACCCATTGCCACTCGCCGGTGACGTCGGCGAGGCCCAGGAAGAAATGGGTGGGGCTCAGGTCGTTTTCCGGCGGCAGGTAGACCTCGAGCAGCAGGTCGCCTCCGGCCCAGGCCATCATCTCCTCGCCGGAGAAGTCAAGGGCGAGCTTCGTTTCAAGCGCCTCGCCGCTCGGCGTAACCTGAAGCACGGGCCGACCCGCGGGGGTCATGACCTCGTCGCTCAGCGCGAAGCTCGAGCCGCTGTTGTCGTCGCCGATGGCGCCGATATCCTTGGCCTCCCAGGCTTCCCAGAGGGTGCCGCCTGCGGGTGCCTCGGCGCCCGCTAGGGCGAGTGCGGTCAGGATGGCGACAAAAGGGGTTGCGAGTTTAAGCATGGTGTTCCTCCTTAGCCAGCTATCAGCCGTCAGCAGAAGAGATGCTGATGGCTGAGTGATGACAGCTTCATCACTGGCGTAACCTCGCCAGATTGGCCTCGGCGCGCTCAGCGAGGGCGGCGTCGCGGCCAAAAAGCTCCAATACCTCCTCGTAGACCTCCTCGGCACCGCGCAGGTCGCCCTCCGCTTCGTAGAGCTCGCCCAGGCGCAGATAGATGCGGCCGAGATAAGGGTTGCCACGGCCGATATTGACCTGGACGAAGCGCTCAGCGTCGGCTAGGCCGAGCCTCTCCTCGATGATCTCGTCGACGCGCGCGCTCGCCCGGGCGACGCTTTCGGGGACCGGCCAGGCGTAGGGGTTGTTCCAGACGCGCAGCACCTGGGCGTAGCCGCCCCTGAAGACGTAGCGGCCGCTTCTCTCGTCGAACTCTTCAAAGCCGCTCAAGGCGAGCAAGTAGTCGCCCGCGGCGAAGCTCACCTCGGCGCTCGCCATGAACTCGGTGGAGAGGACATAGGCCCGGTACCAGGCGAGGGCGTAGGTCGCGGCGACGAGAATGAGAACGGCGGCGAGGATGAGCGGGGCCCGCAGCCACGAGCGGCCTCGACTCGTCTTGGGGGGCACGATGGTCGGTTGCGTCGCTGGCATCGTCATGG
>JALZLY010000189.1 GCA_030858465.1 Deinococcota bacterium | reverse complement strand
GATCAAACTCTCCAAATTAGAGCCCTAAGACTCATCAATAGGACTTGTGGCTCCTATTAAACCTTCACTTCTTGTTGTGGAATCAACAGGTTTCTGTCTATAACTGGATTTTCATGGTTCCTGCGCTTGTGGGTGTTTGCCCTCATGCGCGAACACTAACTATACACGATCAAGCCTTGTTATGTCAAGTCCTCTTTGTTTCAATCAAACCAGCGGTTAGACTAAACGTCAAAGAACTCGACTTTCGACTCTTTCATCTATAGCTAGTTTTCATGGTTCTCGCACTCGCCTCGGCCCGGAGGCCTTTCTCGAGCGCGAGTTCCAACTATACACGGCGAGCCTTTGCTATGTCAAGCCCCTTGGTCGATGGTCAGCAATTCGAAATGAACGTTTCATGAGAACCCTAGCCGCCCCTCCCCTTTCCATCCTTCAGACACGCTGCCCACCACGGGCTTTCCTAAAGATGAGGTCGTTCGAAGAAGGCACGATCACGTTGTGACGGAACAGCCGCAAAATTTAGCCTATTAAGTTCGTGCTAGACGAGGCGCTGATGACTCCAAAGAGGTTTGTGTAGAGGCCCGAACTTGCCTCCCCGCCTCTTCAAATGCTTTGGCTTTGAATGCCTCCCTGACATGCTTTCTGGCTTCATTTCGAATTGCTGGAGCCCCTCTGCTTTTCCCTCGAGATCCTGCAGCGGCTGGCAAAGCAAACCTGAAACGGTGGGCACAATCGGCGCACTGCGGCGCCACGTATGCTGGCGTTATGTTCAGGGAGGAACGCGCCTGGGACCGGACGCTCTGGGAGGAGATCAGGGCGGAGTACATGCAAGACGGCCGCGCCGTGACCGGACCCAAGTACGTGCTCGAGGCCGCCGCCGTAGGAAGAGTGGAAAGAATGCTGGTGACGAGGGACGCCAAGATCGCCGGGTTGCGCTGTCGCGACTGCGAGAACCTGAGCGCCGAAGCGGTGGAGGCCTGCCCAATCTGCGATTCCGACTCCGTCTTCAAGGTGGACCTCATCAACGATCTCGTCGAACTCCTCGCCATGAGCGGAGGCGAGACGGAGTTCGTCGATCCGATCCGCGGCCTCACCAAGGCGGGCCACGTGGCGGCGCTGCTCAGGAACTGATGTCTCAACACTGCCTCGACACTGACCGGATCGAGCGGGCGCCACGACCGCAGGGGTTGGAAGCGCTATACTTGCTCTGGTAGGGGCTGGCAAGGCCGCTCTGTAAATGCGCTACACACCAAAGCCTGTAAGCAAGGGCGGTGAGGGAGACGAGGTCGGGGTGGAAGAGGCGAAGGCGGTAAAGCTCGAGCAGCGCTATGAGGGCAAGGCCAAGCGGGTTTTCGCGACCAGCGACGAGGGCGTCTACTGGATCGAGTACAAGGACGACGCTACCGCCTTTAATGCTCAAAAGCGCGGCAGCATCCGAGGCAAGAGCGTCGTCAACAACGCCGTGAGCGCCAGGCTCTTTACGGTAATCGAGGCGAGCGGCGTACCCACCCATTTTCTCGAGAAGCTGAGCGAGCGCGAGCAGCTCGTCAGGGCCGTGACCGTCATCCCGATCGAGGTGATCGTCCGCAACCTGAGCGCGGGCTCCTTTGTCAAGCGTTACGGGGTAGACGAGGGTCTGCCGCTAGACCCTGCCGTGATCGAGTGGTGCTACAAGTCCGATGCCCTGGGCGACCCGCCTATGGCGAGTGACACCGCCGTCGCTCTTGGCTGGGCGACCGCTAGCGAGCTGGCCGAACTGCGCCGCCTGTCGTGCCGGGTCAACGAGGTCCTGTGGTCGTTCTTCGCCAGGCGGAACCTGACCCTGGTGGACTTCAAGCTCGAGTTCGGCCGCACGCGGGGGGGCCGGCTCGTGCTGGCGGACGAGATCAGCCCCGACACCTGCCGCCTTTGGGACCGCGCGAGCGGCGAAAAGATGGACAAGGACCGCTTTCGCCGCGACCTCGGTGGGGTGGAGGAAGCGTACCGGGAGGTCATGCGCCGCGTTCTGGGAGAGGCCTATGCCTGAGTCCAACATGCCTGAGTCCAACATGCCTGAGTCCAGAGTGAAACACTACCGGGCCGAAGTCCGCGTTGTGCTCAAAAGGTCCATCCTCGACCCGCAGGGCAGAGCCGTGGAAAACACGCTGAAGCGCTTGGGGCACGACAATATAGCCGACCTGCGCGTCGGCAAGGTCGTCGTCCTCACCCTGACGGGCGAGCGCGGCGAGGTCGAGAGGCAGCTTCGTGACATGGCAGGCAAGGTCTTGAGCAACCCGGTGATGGAGGACGCGACCTTTACACTCACCGAGATCACGTCTGGCCGGCCTAGGCCTTAGGGCTCAGGTGCGCCACGAGACGGGCTCGCTCAGAACGGCGGACGGGCTGTCGCTCTTTACGGAAGCCTGGACGCCCGAAGCTCCCAAGGCTACGGTGCTGGCTACGGTGCTCATTTTGCACGGCTACGCCGAGCACTCAGGTCGCTACGCGCACGTCGCCGGCTACCTTGCCGGTCGCGGTTTCGCGGTTCACAGCTTCGACTACCGCGGTCACGGCAAGAGCGAGGGGGCGCGGGCCTACCTCGAGCGCTTCGACCTCCTGGTGCAAGACGCGCTCGGCGTGATCGACAGCGTGGCGGACGCTGCCCCTCACGGGCTCGTGCTGCTGGGCCACAGCACCGGAGGCGCCGTTGCCCTCCACTGCGCGTTGAGAAGGCATGACCTTCGCGCTCTGGTCCTGAGCAGTCCCTACCTGCGCAACGCCGTGCCGGTGTCGCCGGCAACGGAAGCCGTTGCCCGCTTCTTGAGCCGGATGGCGCCCAGACTGCCCGTCATCCGCTTGAACAGCAAGGACATCTCACGAGACCCCGAGGTCGTGCGCGCCTACCGGGCGGACACGCTCGTCTACAACAAGAGGGTGCGGGCGAGGGTAGCGGCGGAGCTGAGCGGCGCAGGCAGCTCGCTCGAGGCGAGGCTGGCCGAGCTAAGCTTGCCCCTGCTCGTCATGTGCGGTAGTGAGGACAAGATAGCCGCACTGGCCGGAAGCCGGTTGCTGTACGACAAGGCGGGTGGGGGCGACAAGACGTTTACGGTCTACGACGGCCACTACCATGAGCTCTTCAACGACTACGGCAAGGAAGGGGTCTTAGAGGACATGGCAAGCTGGCTCGAGGCGCGCGTCTAGTCGAGCACCCGGCCGATCGCGAACTTGAGGTAGCGTCCTTCGGGAAAGGTCGCGGGCACCGGATGGTCGGGGGCGTGACCCGCCTCGTGGAGGAGCTGAAAGCGCCGCCCCGCCTCGGCCGCCGCCTCGCCGAGAAGCTTCGTGAAGTCCGCGGGGGACACCTGTGAGGTGCAGCTGGCCGTCGCCAGCAGGCCGCCGGGGGTGACGCAGCGCAAGGCCAGGCTGTTGAGCTTGCGGTAGGCGCGCGCGGCGGCGTGGCGGCTCGCCTTGTTCCGTGCCAGCGAGGGCGGGTCGAGCACCACGATGTCAAAACCCTTGCCCTCACGCGCGTAACCCTCGAGCAGCGTGAATACGTCGGCTGAGACAAAGGCGTGCGCCTCCGGGTCGAAGCCGTTGAGCGCGAAGTTGCGCTTGGCGTCCGCGGTCGCGGCGGGCGCGATGTCCACGCTGGTGACGCGCGCGGCGCCCCCCTTGGCCGCGTAGAGCGAAAAGGCGCCGCTGTAGGAAAAGAGATTCAAGACGGTCTTGCCCTCGCAGAAGCGGCCGAGCGTCAGGCGGTTGTCGCGGTGGTCCAAAAAGAGGCCGGTCTTCTGGCCCTCGTAGAGGTTGGCGATGAGCTTCAGGCCGTTTTCCGTCACCGTGAGCTCGGGCGGCGGGCGCTGGCCCCAGAGCACCTCCAGACCCGCCTCCTTGCGAGTGACGATACCGCTCAGCTTGAGGCCGCGCAGCTTGAGCTGATTCGAGATCGCCCTGACCACCTCCGGGACCAGAATGCTCAGGCTGCGAGCGTAGCTTTGCAAGACGGCGTAACGCGCGTAGCAGTCCACGGTGATTCCGGGCAGGTAATCGCCCTCGCCGTAGAGGAGCCGGTAAGCCGTGGTGTCTTGCCCCGCGAAAAGGCGCTCGCGGAGGTCCAGGGCTTCGCTCACCCGCGCTTCGATCAGGGCCCGGTCGGGCACGTGAACGCGGCTGAAGAGGCGCACGGCAATGGCGCCCTCCGAATCGTAGAGGCCGACGGCGCTGGCCCTGCCCGCCTGCATCCTGACCCAGTCGCCCGACTTCAGGTCATGACCTGGCAAGTGGTTGCGGTAGAGCCAGGGATGGCCCGAGAGGAGAGCGGGCTCGAGGTTCTTGGCCAAGAACAGGGTAGGAAGCGGCATGGTCTTAAGCCTAGCGCAAAGCGGAGGGCTCGAGAATGACTCGAGGAACGTCCCAAGGTTTACCCAAGCAAGGGGCGCTGCCTGGAGCCCGCCCTGGAACCCGTGGAACCCGAACTGTCAAAGTGCGCCGGCCTTTCCTGGCCTGACTGTATCGCGGCTACGGCATAGCCAAGCAGACCTTGCCCGTCCTAGCCCCGCTCCAGACGAGGTCTTCAAAGCTGAAACGAAGACCGGCCCGACGAAGCCACCGCTGGACAAAACGCTCCGAACGGTGCACCGGGCTTATAAACTTGGGTTATAATCGCCGAGACGCGCTCCGGCGCAAGAGAGGTGATGCTGAGGTGATGCTATGGCGACCGATGTGATCGCCCGACCGGTGGCCGAGACCCAAGTCCGGCTTCCAGAAAAATTCAGGGGCGAAGCGCTGACCTTCGACGACGTGCTCCTGGTGCCCGCGCACTCGCGGGTCCTGCCGCGTGACGCGGACACGGGCGCGCGTTTTTCTCGCAATGTCTCACTCCACGTCCCCGTCGTCTCGGCTGCGATGGATACCGTCACCGAGACGCAGATGGCGATCGCCATGGCGCGCCAGGGCGGCATCGGCGTCGTCCACAAGAAGATGAGCATCGCGGCCCAGGCCGAGATGGTTCTCAAGGTGAAGCGCTCCGAAGCCGGCATGATCGTTGATCCCATCACTCTGACCCGCGGCGCCACCTTGGCCCAGGCCGAAAAGATCATGGGCGACTACCGCATCAGCGGCGTGCCTATCGTCGAGGCGAGCGGCCGGCTCGTCGGCATCTTGACCAACCGCGACCTGCGCTTCGAGGACGACTACTCCAAGCGCGTCGACGATCTCATGACCAAAGACGAGCTGGTGACGGTGCCGGTGGGAACGACCCTCGAAGAGGCCCGCGCTATCTTGAAGAATCACAAGGTCGAAAAGCTGCTGGTGGTCGACGAGGGTTTTATCCTGCGCGGTCTCATCACCATCAAGGACATCATGAAAAAGCTCGAGTTCCCCCATGCCGCCAAGGACGAGTTGGGCCGCCTCCGGGTGGCGGCGGCCGTGGGCGTCAGCCAGGATTTGGCGGAGCGGGCGGCGGCACTCGTCAAGGCCGGCGCGGACGCGCTGGTGCTCGACTCCGCCCACGGCCACGCGCAGGGCATCTTAGACGCGCTCGCCTATCTCAAGGGGACCTTTGCCGTGGACGTGGTGGCGGGCAACGTGGCGACCGCCGAGGCGGCGCGCGACCTCATCGACAGGGGCGCCGACGCGGTCAAGGTGGGCGTAGGGCCCGGCTCGATCTGCACCACCCGCGTGGTCACCGGCGTCGGCATGCCGCAGATCACCGCCGTGATGGAGGTCGCCCCGGTCGCACGCGAGGCGGGCGTCCCGCTCATCTCCGACGGCGGCGTCAAGCACACCGGCGACCTGCCCAAGGCGATCGCCGCCGGGGCGGACTGCATCATGGTCGGCTCGATGTTCGCGGGCACCTCGGAGGCGCCCGGCGAGGACATCTTAAGAGACGGCCGCCGCTACAAGGCCTACCGCGGCATGGGCTCTCTTGGCGCGATGGCCGGCGGCAGCGCCGACCGCTACTTTCAGGAGGACGGCAAGAAGCTCGTTCCCGAGGGCATCGAGGGCATGGTGGCCTACAAAGGGCCGGTCGGCGACGTTATATACCAGCTCGTGGGCGGCCTGCGCAGCGCGATGGGCTACTGCGGCACCCCGGACATTCAGGCGCTGCAGGAGCGGGCCCAGTTCGTGAAGATCACCGCCGCCAGCCTGATCGAGTCGCACCCGCACGACGTGACCGTCACCAAGGACGCGCCCAACTATTCGATCTCGAGGCGGGGCGGCTAGCCTCTCCTCCAGCGCCGCGCGCGGCCGCCTCCTCGAGCTCGTAGACAAAGACAGGCAAGGGAGGCCGCTCCTTCTAGAGGTCGAGCACCTGCTCGCCCTCGGGTTCCAGGCTGAGAAGGCGCGCCATCACGTGCCGGACGCCAAACTTCAGAAAGGGGCTGAAGGGACTCAAGACGCGCTCCTGGGGCTGGCCCCCCGGGAGCAGGTGGCGCTCGAGTCGCCCAAGCTGGCGCGAGGTGATCTCGTCCTGCTTGGCGATGGCCGCCGCGGCCTTGCTCCTTAAGCGCTCGACGCCGAGGCGGAGACGTTCGTCGGTGCGCCTGATGCTGCGCTTCAAGGTGGGGTCGACCGCGCCGAGGTGCTCGAGCAGCCCCGCCACAGCCTCGTCCATCTCAGCGAGACAGCGCGTGACGACCTCGCCGTGGCCGTGAAGGTCCAGCAGCACCCTCTGAGAGGAGGCGTCGGGACGGCGCTGAACCTCGTCCACCGTCAGGCCGTACTTGTCGAGGATGCGCCTGATGGGCGGCTCGACCAGCGTCGCCGTCGCCCGCGGCCAGACGAGCGGCATGGCGACCTCGTGCAGAGCGTAGACCTCTCTCAGCTGGGCAAAGTAGCGCAGCTCGCCCGGCCCGACCACCAGCAGGGCCGTGGGCAGAACAGCGTCCTGGGTGATGGGGCGTAGGCCGGCGGCGGGCGTGATGCGGGCCGGCTCGTCCCTGAGCAGCTCGGCCAGTTCGCCTTTGGAATAGCGGCTGGTGTAGCGGCCGCTCGAGGTGTAGAAGCCATCCCCGTCGGCGTGGAGAAGCTCGCGGCGGGGCTGCCCGTCCTTACGCTGCTCGAGGAACAGGTTGGTCGCGCCCGGCGCCCGGCCGAGTTGCGGCGCGTAGCCGAGGGCGCTCAAGCTCTCTCCCGCCGCGTTGATGCGGCGCGAGGACTCGAGCGGCTGCTCCAGTTCCCTCGCCAGCACCTTGCCGAAGAGCGGGGCCACATCGGGCTCCAGCGGGTTGAGAACGACAAGCCCTTGAGACCCCAGGAGGCGGTAGAGGAGCGCGCCGAATACGTCGGCGACCGTGTCAGACAGCGCCGCGGCTTCGCGCAGCAGAGCCAGCACCTCGTCACGGTAGACGGTAGGCGTTCGAGCTTCAAGAAGTTGCGCCTCGAGGCTATCCTGCCACTCGGGCGTGAACGCCACGCGCCCCGAGGGTTGCCCCTCGGGAAAAGGCAAGGACGGCCGCAACAGGCGCTCCTCCACATCGAGAAGGTAAGCATGGTCGATCTCGGCGCTGTCGTGGTCCTGGCTGGCGAGCCAGAAGACGGGCACCACGGGGCGATCCTCCGAGGACAGCCGCTGCGCCAGGCGGACGGCCGTGACGGCCTTGGAAAGGGTATAGATGGGGCCGAGCAGGAGTCCCGGCTGCTGGCCGGTGACCACCGCCCGGCTCCCCGGCTGCTCGAGCCGACCGATGGACGCCACCGCCTCCTCCGGCGCCCCGAGCTTGCGCGCGTAGCGGCCCAGCGCCGAGGCCAGCTCGGGGCGGGGCGAAGCGCGCTGGCGTGCCAGAGCCGCCTGGGTCTCGCTTGGCGCAAGGGAGAAGAAGGAACCGAGCCGGCCCTCCAGATAGGCGTCCAAAAAGCTCACTTTGGGTTTGACCCGGCTGCTTTTTGCCACACGCTAGCCTTGCACGTTTTGCCCAACGCGGCAATAGCGTGCGGACAAAGGCGGTCAAGCTCAGGCTGTTTCCAACGACCCCGGACCGCCCGGCAGACTACCCGGCAAAAAGGAGAAGCCAGCTCCCCAGCCAGCCCCTCCCTCACTCGTCAGCTCAGAGTCTTCTCGAACCGTCCTTCTTCGATAGTCCGAGCGACGAAGCCAAGATGAAGTGTGGTGCCGCCTCGCAGGCGCTCAAGCCGCGAGCTGCAGAAAACAGACTAGCGCTTTTGTAGGTCCAACCTTCCAGAAACGCGCCCTGAGCAGTTGAAGGTTTCATAGCTTCCCGATAGCGTATTGGCCGACCAGGTCGCGGCGACCTGGTAAGGACAAGCAGAAGGGCTTGACGGGTAGAGTTGCATTGTTACAGTTGAGTCACCGATCACAACTCCCTCTAGAGACCCGCTGCTCTCTCCTTCTGCAAAGGCGATCTGCCAAGTGCCGACAAAGCCGTCACCTGACTGAGAGATCGACATGGTTGCCGTGCCGGGGCCTGCTCCACTGACGTTTACGGTGCCGGACCAGTTTCCTGAGAGAGTACGGCCAACACCCCCACACGCCGCCAAAGCGACAACCAATACCAAAGCGATAAGTGATTTCATCCTATCACACCCTTTCTCGAGAACCGACCAAGGCCGTAGGGCTTGCCGATGTCGTGGAGGAGCGCGCCCGTCCAGATGTGGGTCAGCTCCTTTTGGCCGCGGCCCCTCGAGCGCCAGCGACACCGCCTAGCGGGCGACATTGAGCGAAAGGTCGGCCGGTCCTTCAGCGCGAGGGAGAGCTTGACGAGTTCCCCTCGAGCCCGCGCGGTTGACGAAACTTGGTTCTGCCGAACAAGCCTTCTCGACCCAAGCCTCGGCGTCCAGACATGTTAGCAGGCGGAGCCGAGCCTGTGGCCCGAGAAGTCTTCAGGGCTTGTCTGAAAGCTCGAGCTCGAAGCTCTCGCCGCCCGTCTCGATCACGTCGCCGGGGCTCAGTTTGCGCTTGCGGCGCGTCTCCACCGCGCCGTTCACCTTGACCTGCCCACTCTGGATGAGCCTTTTGGCCTGGCCGCCGGTCGCGGCCAGGCCCGCCAGCTTGAGGGCGTCGCCTAGGCTGATGGTGTCGGGGCTGATGGTGTCGGCCTGGTCGTCTGTAGGATCTGGCGCGCTGTCGGCGTCTCTCATGGCTCCAGTCTAGACCATGCTCCGCTAGTCCTCGAGCACGGACGGCGCGGCGGGGTAGGAGCCCAGAAACTTGACCATGGCGGCCTTGCGCATGAGCCCGGAGAAGGCCGACCGGACCTGGTCGTCTTCGATATGCCCTTCGATGTCGATGTAGAAGAGGTAGCTCCAGGGCTTGTCGAGCCGCGGGCGCGATTCGATCTTGGTCATGTTGATGCCGTGCTTGGGAAACTCCTCCAAGCAGGCGACCAGGTCGCCCGGCCGGTGGCGGGTGGCGAGCACCAGGCTGGTCTTCTGCCTGCCCTCGCCCCTCAGCGCCTCCTCCGCGCCGAGGATGAAAAAGCGGGTGTAGTTGAAGTCCTTGTCCTCGATGTTCTCGGCGAGGATGTCCAAGCGGTAGATCTCGGCGGCGCGCCTGCTGGCGATGGCCGCCTTGCCCTCACTGCGTGAAGCCTCGCCACCACCGCCGTTTTCTGAGAGCAGCTTGGCGGCGCCCGCGGTGTCGAAGTCGGTGACCGCCTCGAAGCCGTGCTTGAGCAAGAAGGCCTTGCACTGCTCCAGAGCCTGCGGGTGGCTGTAGACGCGCCGGATGTCCGCAAAGCCCACGCCCGGTTTGACGAGCAGGTTGTGGTGGACCCGCACGACCTGCTCGCCGACGACGTGCAGGGGCGAGTCGGTCAGCAGGTCGTAGGTCTGGTTTATAGAGCCCGCCAGGGAGTTCTCGACGGGCAGGCAGGCGTAACGGCAGTCACCGTCCAAGGCCGCGGCGAAGGCCTGACGAAAGGAGCTGAAGCCGACGGCCTCGGCCTGAGGGGAGAACTGCAGGCTGGCCTGCTCGCTAAAGGCGCCGGGGACGCCCTGGTAGGCGATGCGGGGGTGGGCCTTGGTCACGCCAGGGAGTCTATCACTGCACGGGCTCCGGCCTTGTGCCCCGCGCTCGGCGTGGCGGTGGCGCCTCTAGGCCAGACTCTCGATCTCCGCCCTGAGCCTCTGCAGGCTGTCGCTCACGCTCGAGAACTCCTGTTGCAGGCCCTCGAGCCTTTCCAGCTCGCTCCTCACGAAGCGGGTATAGGGGGTGATGGCGACGCTCAGCCGGTCCATCGAGCGTTCCATCTCGGTCTCGAACTCCTCGCGCAGGCTGCCGTCCAGGCGGTCGCGCAGCTCCTGCATGCGCAGGTGCAACTCACGCTTGGCCTTTTGGCGGCGGTTGGGCAAGATGAACAGGCCCAGGCCGGCCAAGGTGAGGCCGGCCATGATGCCGGTGATGTCGAAGGCCAGACCCGACACGAAGGCCACCACCGCCGCGCCGATGC
>JALZLY010000188.1 GCA_030858465.1 Deinococcota bacterium | reverse complement strand
GTCATAGCCCGGTCGGCGGGCGCGATCGGGTGGCGACGGTCGGGGTCGATCAGGAGTGCGCTCATCCCTGCTCGGCGGGTGCAGGCTCGGCGGGTGCGGGCGGTGCAGGTGCGGCGGGTGCGGGCGGTTCACCCGCGGACGCTCCGTCCGCCGGGTCATCCTGCTCGGCGGAGGTGTCGTCGCCGACGCCCGCCTCACCTTGGCCGGGTTCACCTTGACCGGCTGGTTCACTGGTCTCCATCTGCTCCGCGGGCGAAGTGACTTCGGGTGCCAAGGCGGCGCCTTCTGTGCGTGCGTCGTCCCCTGCCCTGTCCTCCCCTATCCTGTCCTCAGCTAGCGCGTCTCCGGCTGGCGCGTCTCCGGCCGAGCTGCCGTCGGCAACCTCCTGCCGCGCCTGATCGTCGGGCTGTTGCGCCTCGGCCGCCCCGTCAGCAGGTGCTTGGTTCTCAGTCTCCCGAGGGGGCTCCTGAGGGTCGGGCGCGCTTTCGCTTGCCTGCGCCTCGCCCGCCCCGTCGCCTCGAGCCTGCTCTGTAGTCGGCGCGGCAGGAGGGGCCGGGTTCAGCCGCGGCGCGGCAGGTCCGGCGCTCGCCTCGGACGCGACGCGGTTGACGCTCACCTGAACGGCGGCCTCGGCCGCGAGCTCCTCGATGCCGAAGCGCGCTCCGCTCTCGTCCTCGAGCTCGAGCCGGCCGCTCTCGTCTACCCGCCCGGACCAGGACTTTATGTCGCCGTCGGTGGACACCAAGATGAGCACGAACTCCCTGGCGTTCTCGCTCAGGGTGAGCTCGAGGACGCCGTTACGCACCACCCCGTAACCGAGGATGCCGTCGCCACGCACGTTGGTGATCATCAACTCCGCGCCCTCGCTCAGCCCTTCTCCCTGAGCCAGGGGCAGAGCGAGAAAGGCCGAGATCATGAGCGCCTTGAGCAACCGTTTCACCGTAAAGAGCCTGTCCATTTCACGAGTAATAAACCTGTCCATTTCATAAAGCCTAGGGCCTTCTCCTTAGAGTCTACTGAATAGACCTGAAGCATTCTTAAGTTCTGGTCACACACACCTCGGAGCACCCCATCGTGTGGCCCCCTGCTATAGTTCCCCTGCTAGTGTCCCTGCTATAGTGAGGCATGATCTATCCGGCCTTCGAGGCGCGCGAGGTGACGGGCGAAGTTCTCTTAAAGGACCGCACGCTGATGGAACTCTGGAAGTGGGCTTCCGACGAGGGCCGGGTCCAGGCCGTGCAGCTAGGCGGCGGCAACTACGCCGTCGTCAAGGACGAAGACCTGGCCGCCAAGCTTCAGGCCTTTGCCCCAGGGCTGAAACGCTACGCCTACGACGAGACCAGCCAGGAGTTGCGCTGACCCGTGCAGGACCCTCACGACCTCCTGCAGACCTTTCACGGCATGATCGCGCGCGCCACCGAGGGCGTCTGGCACCGCGACGCGGCCGAGGCGGCCATCACCCTCGAGCAGGCCCACGAGGTGCTCGAGGCGCTCAGGCCCCAGCTCGAGGACGCGCTCTACGAGCGGCTGCTCAACGCCTGGATCAACGCCGCGCAGCTCGTCGAGCACGCCGGCGATTACGGCCCCGACCAGGAGCGGCCGAGGTAGCCGGAAGTGTGCGCCCCATGCGCGCGCTTGAAGGGGCGTCTTCTCCAACGGTCCGTGGCGTTTGACTCAGTCACCCAGACCCGCCGCCCACAGCAGCAGCCGCTGCGCGTGCTCCTTGTTGTCGACCTCGCTGATATCGGTCCCGGGGCCGCCGTTCCAGAAGCCGTTGCGGTCGAAGGTGCCGACCACGCGGCCCTCGCCGACCTCGGCGACGACCAGCGCCCCGTCCGCCGCGGTGAGCGCGCCGTCGTCGGGGTGGAGGCGCACGTCGCCGCGGGTGCCGCCCGTCTGCAGGCGCGCCAGGATTCGCGCGGGGCTGCTGGCGCGGATCAGGCTCACGCCCTCGCCGCGAAACACCACCCCGCCGTTCCTGTCGTAGGCGTTCAGGTAGTGGTCCTCTAGGTACTCGCGGATGGTGAAGATGCCCGCGCCGTTGTCGCGCAAGAACTCGAGGCCGAACTGCACCGTCAGGTCGTTGTTGCTGGTCTTGCCGACCGGGTTGCCGACCCCGACCTCGCGGTAGTCCCCGCCAAAGGCGCTGTCGCTCCAGGCGACCACGCCGCCGCCGGCCAGGACCCACTCGGCCAGGGCCCCGGCCTCCGCCCCATTGAAGCGGCGGTTGTTGGAGCCGAGGATCACCACCCGGTACGCCCGCAAGGTGTCCGCGTTCAAGGTGACGTTGGCGTCGAGCCTCTCCTCGGGCTGAAAACCGACCTCTTCAAGCGCGGCGGCAAACCGCGACATGCCCACCCTGCCGGTGTCGGAGAGCTTCATGTCGTGCAGGGCAGGAGGGATGGAGCCGTACAGGTAGAGGACCCTCATGGTGCCCTCGGCGGGACCACGG
>JALZLY010000187.1 GCA_030858465.1 Deinococcota bacterium | reverse complement strand
GAGAGACGGACCCCGCCAAACAGGCGGTCGTCTCCGTCACCTCGGTCCACGGCGGCACCGCCTACAACATCATTCCGAACGAGGTCGAGCTGAAGGGCACGCTCCGCACCTTCGACCCGGAGCTGCGCGATGCGTTGAGGGCGCGCATCCTGGAGGTCGCCGAGGGCGTGGCCAAGCTGCAGCGCGGCAGCGTGGAGACGACCTGGAACGTCGGCTCGCCCGCGGTGGTCAACGACGAGGCGATGACCGAGAGGCTAAAGCGTGTGGCCGCGAGCGTCCTGGGCGAGGACGGCGTGCAGGAGAGCGAGCGCATCATGGGCGGCGACGACATGGCCCTGTGGCTGCAAGAAGCGCCCGGCTGCTACTTCTTCGTGGGCGCGCGCGACGAAGCGGCGGGCATCGACAAGCCCCATCACCACCCGCAGTTCGACATCGACGAGCGTGCGCTGCCGCTGGCCGTCGAGCTGCTCAGCCGCGGCGCGCTGGACTTTCTCGAGGGCTGATTCAGGATTTGCGCGGTTTTCCCATGAGAAGGGGAGGGGGTGCTCACCCTCCCCTACGCCTCATCAAGGGGCGACTTGAACCTCTCCGGTTCAACCTCTTCACGTCGGCTCGAGTTTGACGCTCGAGCGGACCGCCCTGCGCTAGCGGCGTGATATAATCGTGCATCCTATGAACGAGCGCCGCGCACAGATCCTGGACCTGCTGACCGAGGGCTACATCCTCTCGGCGCGTCCCGTCGCCTCGGCGACGATCGCCGAGAAGATGAAGCTCAGCAGCGCCACCGTGCGCAACGAACTCGGCGCTTTGGAGCTCGAGGGCTACGTGCAGCAGCCGCACACCTCGGCGGGCCGGGTGCCGACCGGGCGCGCCTACAGGCGCTACGCGCGCAAGTTCCTGCCGCCCGCGCGGCTGCCCAACCGGCAGCGGCTGCTCTTGAGGCGCAGGCTCGAGGGCGTCCACGGCGACAGCCTCTTGCACAGCGTCGCCGGCCTGGCCGCCGACCTCTCGGGCTACGCCGTGGTGGTCAGCCTGCTCGAGGACGATGCGCTCCAGACCCTGGAGATTCACCTCTCCGCGCTCAGCCAATCGCGCCTGCTGGCGGTGGTGGTGCTCGAGAGCGGCCTGGTGCGCCAGCTCGTCATCGAGCTCGACCCGGTTCCCTCGGGGTCGGCCTTGAGCAAGGCCGAGAGCAGCCTGCGCCAGCTCACCCTGCCCGTCGGCCACGTGCCGGCGGCCCTTACCGACATCGCGGCGCGCGAGGACGCCGAGGTGGCCCGCACCTTCCGGGCGCTGGCCGCGTCCTGGCCCAGGCTGCGGCCGCCCATCCTCGTTCACCAGGGCCTAAAGTACGTGATGACCGAGCCCGAGTCCGCCGACCCGCGGTTCGTGCGGGCGCTGCTCGAGCGCGTCGAGAGCCCCGGCCAACCCGGCGGTAGCACACTCGAGGTGACCGTCGAGGACGCCCTGGCCGCCGTCTCGGCGCGCCTGGCGCTGGGCGGGGGCGGCTGCCTCATGCTCATCGGCCCGGTCAGGATGCGCTATCCCCAGGCGCTCATGGTGGCCCACGGGGTGGTCGAGGCGGTGGCCCAGAGCCTGCACCGGGACGCGGAGACCGGCGGCGCGTTATGACCATCGAGGTCTTGCTCTTTGCCTCCTACCGTGAGGCGGCGGGCGCGAGAGAGTTCCGGCTCGAGCTGAGGGCCGGCGCTCGCGTGCGCGACGCGGCCGCCCGGCTCGAGGCCGACTACCCCGAGCTGTCGCTAAAGGGCGCGCTCGCTGCCATCGACGAGGATTACGCCAGGCCCGACAGCCTCCTCAAAGAGGGCGCTACGCTGGCCTTCTTCCCGCCCGTCTCGGGCGGCGCGGAGGACGATGCCGAGGGTGAAGAGGACTACCTGCTGGTCACGGGGGAGCCGCTCGATATCGGCGACCTCACCCTCAGGGTGAGCGCGCCGAGTTGCGGCGCTAGTGCCCTGTTCGTGGGCACGGTGCGCTCGCCCAACGCCGGCAGCGAGGTCGCCTATATCGACTACGAGGGTTACGAGGGGATGATCCTCCGGCAGCTAGCGCGCGTCGCGGGCGAGGCCAGGGCGCGCCACGAGCTGGGCCGGCTGGCCTTGGCCCACCGTTTGGGACGGCTCGAGCCGGGCGAGGCTTCGATCATTATCGCGGTGTCCTCACGGCACCGCCAGGACGCGCTGCTGGCCTGTCGGTTCTGCATCGACCGCTGCAAGGACATCCTGCCCGTCTGGAAGTGCGAAGTGACGGACGAGGGGAGCCGCTGGGTGGCGGGCTCGAGCGCGGCCGCCGAAACGCTCTAGTACACGTCCCCGGAAATGAAAGCAGACGCTGTCATAGGGCGCCTCTTCAACCCGCATCAAGATATCCACGCAGGTCGGAGTCGGCTTTTCGCAACCAAGCTCGAGCTTCTTGCAGCACCTCAGACCGCATAGAGGACGACGCCCTCTCGAGCCGCAGGATAGGCAAGGCTGCCGGGCACGTCCTGCTTTCTGACCCACTCCTGTGGGCTCAGGACGACCACGTCCTTAGGCACCGGCAGGTCGGCCAGGGCGACGAGCAGTTTGAGGGCAATCCGGTATCGCTCGCCCTCGAAGGGCAACACGACCAGCAGGTCCATGTCGCTGTCGGGACCAGCCTCACCTCTGGCCCAGGAACCGAAGAGAATCACCCTCTCGGGCCTGACCAGGGCAAGAATCCGCCGCAGCGCCTCATGGGCGACCTCGGGAAGCGTAACGCTCGGCATCGCCCTCAGTATAGCGCCTGTCGTTCGCTGCTTTGGCGAGGAGGTCGCCGGCGTCAACGCCTGATGCAGGTGTACCCCGCATAGACCTTCAGGTCGCTGTACCAAGCGTCCTCGATGTGAAATCCTACCCCCTCGAGCATCGCCTCGAGCAACCAGCTATAAGTGCTGTACTCCTCCCGCACGTGCTCCTCGAGCTCGGCACGCGACCAGCCGTCTCCCGGCGCGACTGCCACCCTATCGATCCACACCCCGATGGCCTCATCGGCATCCTCCGGCTCGAAAGCGTAGACCAAGTCCTGAAGATAGAGCACGCCCCCCGGCCTGAGCACGGCCGCGACGCGCGCCAGGGCCTGCACCTTCCAGAAGTCGGGGAGGTGGTGTAGGGCATTTTTGGTAACGACGAAGTCTGCCGGCGCACCACGGTGTTCATAGCTTAAAAATCCTTGATGGACATACTCGATGTTGCGGATACCCGACGCCTCGGCCCGTGAGCGCGTGTGGGCAAGCATGGGGGCCGACACGTCCACGGCGATGACCCTCCGGCAGAGCCTGGCCGCCTCGAGCGCCAGCACGCCCGTCCCGGAGCCGAACTCGAGGAGGGTGTGGTCTCGCGACAGGCCCAACTCCCCGAGCAGTTCCCGCTCTCTCGCCGGGTCGACACGTGAGCGTCTATCGTAGCCTGTGACAACTTCGGCATCAGCGTAGTCGAGGCCGAGATGCCTGAATTCATCGAAGGTCCAAGGGAAGGTGGTCTTTTCACCCATGTCCATCCTCCAGTCCCGAAGCGAGCTTCGGCATCATATTGCTGCCGTCTCGAGCTCTCCCTCCCACAGCCCGCGCATCTCCTCGGAGGTCTCGAGCAGGTCCGCCAGCGTTCCCTCCGCCTCCACCCGGCCGCCCTTCATCACCACGATGTGGTCGGCGCGCGTCAGGGCGGCGCGGCGGTGCGAGACGACCAGGCAGGTCGCCTCGCGCCGCGCGAAGAGCCGCTCCCAGAGGAGGCGCTCGGTCTCCACGTCGAGGGCGCTCGAGAGGTCGTCGAAGACCATCAGCTCGCTGTCGCGGACGAACATCCGCGCGGCGGCGGCGCGCTGGACCTGGCCGCCCGAGAGCTTGACCCCGCGGGTGCCTACCAGCGCGTCTAAGCCGTGCTCGAGCGCCCTGATGTCGGGCGTCAGCACCGCGAGGTCGATGGCGCCGTCCAGCTCGCCCCACCCGCCCGCGTGGCCCATCAGGATGTTGTCACGCAGGCTGTCGCTAAACAGCCTCGGCACCTGCGGCGTGTAGGCGCTGCGCGGCGGCGTGAAGAAGGAGGCGGGGTCGCGGACGACCTCGCCGTTCCAGCGGATCTCGCCGGCGTCTTTGGGCAAGAGGCCCAGGAGCACCCGCAAGAGCGTGGTCTTGCCCGAGCCGATGCGCCCGGTGACGACGGTAAAGGCGCCGCGCCGCAGGCTCAGGCCGATGTCGTCGATGCCGTTTGCGCCCTCCGGGTAGTGATAGCTGAGGCCGGCGACGCTGAGCCTCTCCAGGCGCTCGCCGGGGTTCAGGACGGGCTGCGGCAGCTCGGGCAGGGCGCCGCGCAAGTGGAGGGGCGCGTGCTCGGGAATCTTCTCCGGCGGCGCGTCGGCCAGGAGCCGCGTCATGCGCTCGAAGGACACCCCGGTGCGGCGGTGCTGCGCCAGCAAGTTGCCGAAAAAGGCCATGCTGCTGCTCAGGCGCGGCAAGTAGGCGACGAAGAGCGCGAAGTCGCCGACGCTAAAGGTCCCGGCGCGCATGCCCTGGGCCGCCAGGAGCAGGACCATACCCATGCCGATGTTGACCATGTTGGCGTTGATCGAGCGCAGGAGTTCGCTCAGCAGGCTGTCACCCAGCGCCGCCTTGCGCCGCGTCTCATTGAGGCCCCTGAAGTGCGCGACCACCGACTCCTCGCCGGCGGCCACCTTGACGGCCTGCACCGCGGCGAACATCTCGCCGATAAAGTCGGTGATGCGGCCCGTGGCCTCGCGGCTGCGGCGGCGGTAGTGGCGGATCTTGGGGCTGAGCGCGCCCGTCAGGCCCACCATGCCGAGCAGTGGCAGGAGGATGACCAGGGTGATCACGGGGTCCACCAGCGCCAGGATGATGGCGGCGAGGACGGTGTAGACGAGCAGGCCGCCCGCGTCCACGAAGTCCTCGATATAGCTGACCACCTCTTCGACGTCGTCGCGGAAACGGCTGACGGCCTCGCTGGGCGAGTCGGGCAGGACCCTCGAGCCCGGCGCCCGCAAGAGCCAGTCGAGCAGGTTGCGCCGCAGCAGCGACTCTATGGTGAACCAGTAGCTGGCCCAGTGCCAGAAGGCGGCGGCGAAGACGCCCATCCGGCCCAGGTTGGTCAGGCTCAGCAGCGCCACCAGCGTCCACACGTTGGCGCCCGCCTGCGCCCCCTCCGCGAGGGCATCGAAAATCGCCTTGGTGAGGAGGCCGAAGACAAGCGGCAGGCTGTGGACCAGGCCCCACAGCAAGAGGTTGATCAGAAAGAGCCAGGGTTTGTAGGCGAGCAGGCGCCACATGGACTGGCCGGTGGTCATGGCTTTGGGGCTGGAGGTCGCTGTGGAGGTCGCTGTGGTCATCGTCGTTCCTTTACTCGAGCGGCTGCAAGACCTTCTTGAAGCCGATGTCGGCGGGCTGCTTCGCGAAGCCCAGGCGCTCGTTGATCGACAGCATCGGCCGGTTGGTGGTGTTGTTCCAGGTCTTGATGAGGCGATGTCCCTTCGCCTTGGCCCAGAGGAGGTTTCTTACTTTAAGCGCCAGCGCCACGCCCTTGCGGCGGTAGGGGCGGGTCACCCCGGTCATGCCGTTGTAGAGCCCGTCGCCGCTCCCGGAGTTGTAGAGGACGCTCAGGCCGACGTAATCGCCGCCGGCCACGGCGATGAGGTAGGCCTCCGGCAGCAGGTTGGGGTCGCCGAACTCCTTTTCGACCCAGGGCTCCAGGTCCGGCTTGGTCAGGGTTTCGGGCGTGGGCTCGTCCTGCGAGACCTGCCAGTCGAGCTCGAAGACCTTGCCTTGCCAGCCGGGCTCGGCCATCAGCTCGGCGAGCGTCGTGATGACGATACCCTCGGCCCTCAGCCTGCGCTCGAGCCCCTGGTAAGGCGCCGAGTCGAAGGCTTGCGGGTCCAAGCGCGACTCCCAGGCGCGGTCTTCCTCCAAAAAGCCTCGAGCCGCCAGAAAGCGCACGGCCTCGGGCCGGTCCTCGCGGGCGCCCGCGCGCAAGAGGACGGGGTCCATGGGCTCGAGCGCCTCGCTGACGCGGTCGTAGAGCGCCGCGCCGACGCCCTGGCGCCGGTGCTCGGGATGCACCTGCACCCCTACCCCGAACTTCCGCGGGTGGTACATGCTGGCCCACTGGCCGTAGCCCGCCGAGCCGACCATGCGGCCCTCCAGTTCGGCGACGAAGCGCGCGTGCCGGCACTTGGGGTCGCGGCTCTCGTCGCGGTAGCGCGCTTCCGCCACGGTCGTCGGGTGCTCGGTCTCGACGGCGTTCGAGAGGGCGACGAAGGCGTGGTAGTCCGCGGCTGTGAAAGGGCGAATGAGAAGCTGCTCGGGCGTTTGTGAAGGGCTTGGTGAAGGGGTCGGTTTCGGGGTCGTGCTCATGCCAGTTCCTTTCTCGGTTCAGTCTGGAGTTTGGCCTGTAGGAGTTCGGCCTGTGGGGGTTCGGTCTGCGCGTGCAGGAGCCGGTGGAAGTACGAACGCCTGTCGCGGGCGAGCCGCTCGCGCGGGCCGTGCTCGAGCACGCGGCCGCCCGCCATCACCATGATCTCGTCGGCGCGGGCCACGGTAGCCAAGCGGTGGGCGATGATGATGGCGGTGCGGCCCGCCAAGAGCTTGCGGGTGGCCCTCTCCAAAAGCCGCTCGGTGGCCGGGTCGAGGCGCGAGGAGGGCTCGTCCAAGATGACCAGGCCGGGGTCTCTCAGAAAGACCCGGGCAAAGGCCAGGAGCTGCGACTCGCCCGCCGACAGGCCGCCCCCGCCCGCGGAGAGTGGGGTGCCCAAGCCGTCCGGCAGGCCGTCCAGCCAGGAGCGCAGGCCCAGGTCGTCCAGCACCGCGAGGATGCGCGCGTCGGAGACCTTGGGATCGAAGAAGGTCAGGTTGTCGCGCAAGGAGGCGTGAAAGAGCTGGACCTCCTGCGTGACCATGCCGACCCGCTGGCGCAGGCTCTCCAGGCTGGCCTCCCGCAGGTCCACGCCGCCGACCCGCACCGCGCCCGCGGTCGGATCGTAGAGGCGAAAGAGCAGCCGCGTCAGGGTGCTCTTGCCGCTGCCGGTGCGGCCCAAGAGGCCCAGGACGCTGCCCGGCGCCAGCCTGAACGACACGTTCCCCAAGACGTTCTCGTCGCCGTAGGCGAAGCTGACGCCCGCGAAGCTCACCGCGAGCGAGCCGCCGGGCAGCGCCCGCGTTCCCTCCTCGACGCTCCTGGGCGTGCGCAGGAGCTCGTCGACGCGGGCGATGCTGGCCGCGGCCTTCTGCAACTCCTGCAGCTGCTGGGTGATCTGCTCGATGGGGGCCTCGAGCATCATCATGTACTGGAAGAAGAGGTAGCTCGTGCCGAGCGTGACCGCGCCCGCCAGGTAGAGATGGACGCCCAGGGACAGCGTCAGAAGGTAGCCGGCGGTGAAGAGGCCCATGGTGAGGAGCCAGATGAGCGAGCGCATCATCCAGGCGCGCCGCCCCCGGAAAAAGTAGTCGCGGGTCACCTCGGCGAAGCGGCGCATGGTGTAGAGGCCGCCGCCGTTCGCGCGGATGTCGCCCAGGCCCGAGAGACGCTCCTCGATAAAGCCGAAGAGCCGGGCGCTCGACTCGCGCTCGCTCCTGGTCGCAGGCACCGCCAGCTCGCGGCTGCGACCGAGGGCCACCGACACCAGCAGCGCAAAGGCCGTCAGGGCCGCGCCGACGAGCGGGTTCTCGAGCCAGAGCAAGACCAAGATGCCCACCAGGAGGAGCGCGCTGCCGAAGACGCGCACGGTGAAGACCGAGAAGAAGGTCGACAGGGCGGTGATGTCGCCGTCGATGCGCTCGATAAGCTCGCCGGGGGTGCGGGCGTTGTGAAAGGCCATGTCGAGCCTCAGGCAGTGCAGCGCTAGGTCGGCGCGCATGCGGTTGGTGGCCGTCCAGCCCACGTCGGCTCCGACATAGGTCGCCCAGGCGCTGAGCAACTGGTAGCCGACGCCGACCGCCAGGAAGACCAGGGCCGCGACCGTGAGGGGGCGCAACTCGCCGCCGCTCGTGGCGGTGTCGATGAAAAAGCGCAGGATCTGCGGCACCAGGAGCTGGAGGCCGATGCTGCCGAGGAGCAGGACGGCCAGCAAGAGCGCCTTGGGCCACTGGGGCCTCAAATAGTAAAGGAGCAGGGTGCCGTAGCGTCTCAAGGGGATGGTCATGGGCGCGTCCGTTTTCGGCGTGAGAGGGTGACGGGGAGGGTGACGGGAAGGGTGACGGTGCGCAGGCGCGGCTCTCGAGCCGGTGGAGCAAGCGTGCCGCAAGCGCATGGGTTCGGGCTCGAGGCGGGGCGCTTCGTCGTGTGTGGATTCCTTGTGGTGGCCTTCATCATCACCTCGTGCGCCATCAGGGCGCTGAACAGCAACTGCGGATGCTCCTCCACGGCTCCTGCATGTGACGATCGGCTGAAAATCGGGCTGCAAATCGGCAAGAAAAAGGCCGTGGGGTCTCGGATCGCCCACGGCCTCGCTTTAGCTAAAGAAGGCTACAAATGGGCAGACCACTCCCCTGCACCAGCGGCGGTGGGATGTGCGCTGCGGTTACGGTAAACCATCTGGGCCTGCCTCCTCTCGAATAAATGCAACCTGAGCAACGGTAGCAGACCTGCTCGAGGATGTCAATACCCTCTCCCGCGGACAACTTCGGCCGCATCTTCGCCGTCATTAGCGCTTCAAGGGGCAGGAACGACCGGCATGGCAACGAGGCTCGAGCGAGTCAGCGCGCGCCCCTGCCCTCCGCCGGTTCACGCCGCATCCGACCGCGGGGCGCGGCATTGCCAAAGAGCCTGAAGACCAAGAGGAGCGCCAGGGCGACAAACACGGCGCTCAGGTAGAAGGGCGCCCCCGGCAGGAGAACGGGCGCCCTCTCGCTCGTGAAGTAGCCGAAGAGTCCCGTGGACATGAGCGGCGCGACGACGCTGCTCAGGCTCACCAGCGAAGAGATGGACCCCTGCACCCGCCCCTGCTCGTCGGCGCGGACGGTGCCGGTCACCAGGCTCTGAATGGCGGGGCCGGCCAGGGCGCCGAGCGCGAACACCACGATGACCAGGTACATCATCCAGCCCTCGGTCGCCAGGCCGAAGAGGGTGTAGGCGGCGAGGGAGCACACCAGCGCCAGGACGATGGCGCGGCGCTCGCCGAACCTGGGGATGAGCACGCGCACCAGCCCGCCCTGGACGAGTGCGGTGCTGAAGCCCACCGCCGCCAGCGAGAGGCCGTTCTCGAGCGCCAGCCAGCCAAACGAGTAGTTCGTGTAAAGCACCCACACGGTCTCCAGGCCGCGCTGCGCCAGCGACAGGAGAACGGTCGCCGCCGCCAGACCCAGGACGAGGGGATAGGCGCGCAGGTAAAGCAGGCTGGCGAGCGGGTTGGCGCGGCGCCAGGAGAAGGGGCGGCGGCTCTCTGACGCCAGCGACTCGGGCAGGATGAAGTAGCCGTAGAGCAGGTTGACGAACACCAATCCTGCCGCCGCCCAGAAGGGCAGCCGGGGGTCTAGCGCGCCCAAAATCCCACCAAAGGCCGGGCCCAGGATAAAGCCGAGCCCAAAGGCCGCGCCCACCAGGCCGAAGTTCTGCGCCCGGTTCTTATCGGTGGAGATATCGGCGATGTAGGCGTTGCCCGCCGTGATGGTCGCCCCGGTGACGCCCGCCAGGGCGCGGCCGACCACGAGCCAGAGGAGCGTCGGCGCCAAGGCTAGGACGAGGTAGTTCACGCCGAAGCCGAAGAGCGAGAGCAGGATGACCGGCCGGCGCCCGAAGCGGTCCGAGAGCGAACCCAGGACGGGCGCGAAGACGAACTGCATGACCGCGTAGACGGCGGCGATCGGCCCGTAATAGAAGGCGGCCACCGTCGGGTCGCCGCCGACGAAGCCGGTAACCAGCTCCGGCAGGACAGGGATGACCAGGCCGATGCCCAAGATGTCCAAAAACAGCGTCGCCAGGATGAAGGCCATCCCCGCTCTTCGCCCTCGCCTCATGGGCTTGCCTTCTCGCTGCTCGCGTAAGCCACAAGCTAAAACTCTACCAGAGCCGGCCGCGACCGTAGCGGGCCGGCCATGCCCATTCTCGCCATGTCCCGGTGAGCCTGGTTAAGGTGAGTCCGGTTCAGGTGAGTCTAGGCCGGCGCAGGAGTTGCAGGCCGCGCAGCCCGAGGACCAAGGTCATCAGGGCGACCGCCCGGAGGCCGACTGGGTCGTCTCTCAGCATCACCAGGAGAAAGAGGTAGGCAAAGGGCGAGGCGAAAGGGATAGGATAGACGCCCCGCCTCCTGCGCCCCCAGTAGACGAGATGGTAGAGCCCGGCGATGGTCACACCCAGGGCCAGCGTCGCCAGCGTGAGCAGCGGGTAGAGGTAGAGCAGAAAACCCGCGCTCGTCGCCAGCCCGCCGCCGCCGCGAAAGCCGAAGAGGACCGGGTAGATGTGCCCCGCCACCACCGCCAGAGCCGCCAGCGGCAAGACCCAGGGGGCCGCGCCGAGAGCCGACGCAATCCAGGCGGCGAGGGCGCCCTTGACCATATCGAGCAGGAGCACCGCAAAGCCCCAGACCGGGCCGTACTGCCTGAACATCCCCGACGTCCCCGGCAGGTCGCGCGCGCGGATGTCCTCGCCATGATAGCGGCTGACCAGGACGCCGACGCTGACCGAGCCGACCAGATAGGCGAGCAGCACGAGGAGGGCGTCCACCGCGCCAGCCTATCACCCGCCAGCCTATCACCCTCTGTACTCACCTGCCCGATAGGGAAGGCTAAACTGGGGGCGTGCCGCCGCGCCTCACCATCGACAGCCCCCAAAACCCCCGCGTCAAGGCGCTGGTCAAGCTGAGAGAGCGCCGGGCTCGCGAACGCCAGGGCCGCTTCGTCGTCGAGGGCGCGCGGGAGGTGAAGCGGGCGCTCGAGGCCGCTGTCCCCTTGCGGGAGCTCTATATCTGCCCCAGCTTTTTGGGACCCGAGGGCAGAGAGCTCTTGAGCCGGGTCTCCCCTGCCCTGGAGGTGCTCGAGCTCTCCCAGGCGGCCTTTAAAAAGGCCAGCCAGCGCGAGCATCCCGACGGCGTCCTGGCGGTGGCGCGGGCGCGAGAGCTGAGCCTAGCGGCGCTCGAGCTCGGCGACGACGCCTTGGTGCTGGTGCTCGACGGCCTGGAAAAGCCCGGCAACCTGGGCGCGCTCCTAAGAACCGCCGACGGCGCGGGTGTGGCGGCGGTCTTCGCCACCGGCGCGGGTACGGACTTTTACAACCCCAACGTGATCCGCGCCAGCATGGGCAGCGTCTTCAGCCTGCCGGCGCTGCCAGTGGACGGTCCCGCGCTCCTGGGGTGGCTGGGGGCGCGGGGCTATCGCATCGTCGCCGCCTCGCCGCAGGCGGCGCTGAGCTACTGGCAGGAGCGCTATCTGGGCCGGGTCGCCATCGTCCTCGGCACCGAGCACCAGGGCCTGTCCGAAGGCTGGGAGACGGCGGCGCACGGCCGCGTCAAGGTTCCCATGCGCGGCGCCGCCGACAGCCTCAACGTGGCGACCGCCGGGGCGCTGCTCGTCTACGAGGCGCTGCGCCAGCGCCTCCAGGCCTCATCCGATTAAGGCCAGCCGACACCATGCTCGAGCCCATCAGGTGTTATAGACCGCCTGCAACTCTTGCAGCCTGTCCGCCACCTTCTGCCCATGACCCTGTGCTTTGACGTCGTACATGGCCTCTTCGATCTCACCGGTGGGGCCGATGATAAACGTGGAGCGGATGACGCCCGCACGCTTGGTGCCGACCATGGTGCCGACCGTGGTCTTCTCGCCGTAAGCCCCGTAAGCCCTGGCCACCCGGTGGTCTCTATCGAAAAGCAGGGGGAAGTTCAGGGCGTAGGCTTCGGCAAAACGGTTGTGGGAGTCCACGTCGTCACCGGAAACGCCTAGAACCTTGGCCGGCATGCTTGGGCCGAGGTCTCTGAAATCACAAGCTTCGGCGGTGCAGCCCGGGGTGTCGTCCTTTGGGTAGAAGTAGAGCACCAGCCACTCGCCCCTGTGGCCTGCCAGGGACTGCTCGCCCCGGTTCGAATCGAGTGTGAAGGCTGGGGCTTGATCGCCCTTTTGTAAGTTTTCCATGCCTCATTCTAACCCTCTATGCAGCTTGCGGATTGGCTTAGACTGACAACCATGGACATCGCCAGAAAAGCGGAGGCGGCGCCCCTCGCCGGACTCCAGAGGCCAGGGGCTCGGGCAGGGGCCTGATGGCCGCCGAAGAGCAAAAGGCGCAGGCGGCCGTCAAGGCCGTGGCGCACGTAAGAAGCGGCATGACCGTCGGCCTCGGCAGCGGCAGCACCGCTAGGCACGCCATCCTCGAGCTCGGCCGGCGTCTCGCCGCGGGCGAGTTGAGGGACGTAAGGGGCGTGCCCACCTCCGAGGCGAGCGCGGCCTTGGCGCTCGCGCAGGCTATCCCGCTGGTGGCGTTGGGCACCGCGGGCGTGGCCGTCGCCATCGACGGCGTAGACGAGCTGACCGAGAGCTGCGACGCCATCAAGGGCTTGGGCGGCGCGCTCACCCGCGAAAAGATCGTCGCCGCCAGGGCCGGGCTCTTCATCCTCATCGGCGACGGCAGCAAGCTCGTGAACGCGCTCGGCGAGCGGGCGCCGCTGCCGGTCGAAGTCGTCCGCTTTGGCTGGCGTGCCGCTCAGGCCGACCTGAGCAAGCTGGGCTGCGAGGTCGTTCTCCGGCTGCAAGACGGTGCGCCCTTCGTCACCGACAACGGCCACTTCATCCTCGACTGCCACTTCGGCGACGCCATGTCGGCGCCGCTCTTGGCCGCCGAAATCCCCAGGGTTCCCGGCGTCATCGAGCACGGCCTCTTCCTGGGCATGGCCCATCTCGCCTACCTCGCCACCGCGACGGGCGTACGGGAACTGCGCCGGTGAGCGCGAACAGCGTGCGGCTCGCGGGGCGGCGGGTCACGGTCTTCGGGCCGGCGGACGCGTAGACTGAAGCCATGATAATCGCCGTCGGACTGGACATCATCGAGCTCGAGCGCATCGAAAAGGTCTGGAACCTGCACCGCGAGCGCTTCTTGGAGCGCCACTACACCCCTGACGAGATCGCCTACTGCCTCAAGAAGGGCTCGCCGCTGGCCTCCCTGGCGGCGCGCTTCGCCGCCAAGGAGGCCTTCCAGAAGTGCTGGCCCGAGTCGCACGGCTGGCGCGACGTGTGGGTAGCGATGGAGGGCGTCAAGCCCAGGCTGCAGTTTTCCCCGCTCATCCAGGAGCAGCTCAGCGCGAAGGGGCAGGCCGCCCACCTGAGCCTCACCCACTCCCGCGACTACGCCGGGGCGATGGTAGTCTTGGAAGCCCCTTAGCCGGTGCTGTACTTTATGCCGACCCAACTTAGAGGTGAAGCCGGTGCGGCTCCTGAAGTTTGGCTTTGGCGGGCGGATCGGTGATCTTGACCTCGACGCTGCGCACAGCCGGGAAGGCTGAAACGGCGCGCCTTACCGAGTAGAGCAGGTAGGAACTGAGCGGCCGGCCCGCGGGCTGCACCAGCGTGACCGTGACCTGCTGACCGGTAACCTTCACTGACGACACCAGGCCCAGTTCGATGATGCTGCGCCTGCGCTCGGGGTCGACGACCGTCTCGAGGGCGTGCTTGACCTGGTCCGCGTATACCGAAGGGCTGACCTCTACCAAATCCACCATGGCTTGCTCCTTGGCCCCCGTCTCGGGTTCTTCCTGCCGCCTCGCCGCTAAACTAGGAGCGTCTAGCTCTCTTCGCACCTCCAGTTTGTTGACAGTATAGCTCAACTGGATCTTAAGGAAGATTAAGATTTGCACAATTGCGGGAGGCGGGCGTGGCGGGTGCAAAAAAAGAGCGCGCTCAGCCCTGGCTCGAGCCCTCTCTAATCCTTGGCGCCGTCCTCGACAAAGGCCGCCGAGTCGTAGTAGGTGCGAAAGCCCGTGACCTTGTCGCCCGCTAGCTCGAGGATGCTCACGCCCTCGTAGCGCAACCCTTTGCCGGTGGGAAAGCTGCCCTCAGAGGTCCACTCGAGGACGGCGTGGCCGCCATTCTCGATGGTGTTGTTGAAGGTGGTCCTCACCTCGCCAAAGACCGACAGGTACTCGCACCAGAAGGCGGTCGCCTCCTCCTTGCCCCGGTAGCCGTCGTCTTGCGCCATGCGCCTCAGCGAGGCGTCCTCACTGAAGAGGCTGACGAGCGCGTCCACCTCGCCGCTCTTTTCGATCTCCTGCAACGCGTCCATGAAGCGCTGCGCCACACTGCTAGGCATTCTGACCTCCTCCTTTCAGCTTAAGGAGTCGTCAGCGGCAAGACAGAGAGCGACGCCGCTATTGTTCAGGCGGTGCCTTTGCCGGACGCCTGCCGAGGGAGAGCCCTCGACCCATCAGGCCCTCGGGGTCGTGCCTCACCTCGAGCCCCGCCTCATGAAAGGCGCGCAGGTAGTCTTCGTGGCTGAAAAGCCCCAGTTCGTGGAGCTCGCTGCGCACGGCGGTCCAAGCGCGGTCCCGAGCAGCGCCCGCTGATGCGTTTACGCTATACTCTTATCACTTCAAGCAGGTAACTGGTCAAAGACCGGTCGAGCAGGCGAAAGGACATGCATGAAGCTCCCTGTACTCTCTGGCGTCATCGGCCTGAGTTTTTTGTTGACGGCGTGCCCCATTCCGCCGCCCCCACCTCCTTATGAACCGCCGCTCTCCTTTGACTACACCGGCCAGTGGTCGGGGACCGTTCTCGACAGCGTCGGCGGCGAAGGCGCGCTCGGCCTCACCATCCTTACCCAGAGCGCTCCCTACGGCGGCGCGCTCGGCGGAACCTGGCAGGGCGCGATCGCCGGCGGCGGAAGCGGCATCGTCCGCGGCCAACTGCTCCACAGTGAGACCCTCAGTCTGAGCCTCATCTCCTCGGCCACGCAAGGTTGTCTTTACAACGCCGAACTCAGTCACGAGGAGGAGATGCTGACGGGGACGTATCTCTCAAAAGGCTGCGACCCCTACGTCACCGGCACGCTGGAACTCCGCAAACAGTAACCTCCTCAGCGCTTGAACCATCAGCGCTTGAACCACCAGAGCAGGGCGGCGCTGAGGAGGCAGACCGAGGCGACGGCCGCCAGGCTGCTGGGGATGAGGGCGCCCCCGCCGAACTCGACCGCGACCCCTATGAGCGGCGGAAAGACCACCGCGCCGAAGCTGGCGCTCGCCACCACGATGGCGGTCGCCCCCGCCGCCCGGCGCGGAAAGGTCTGCCGCAACCACACCAGCCCGGTCGGAAAGACGGGCGCCAGGAAGAGGCCGGTCAGCGTGTAGGCGTAGGGCGCCAGCTCGAGGGAGTGACTGAGCAAGAGGCTCAAGAAGGCCAGCCCGGCCGCGCCGAGGACGAGCGTGGGCGGGCGCAGGACGAGGCTGAGCGGCGCGGCCAGGAGCCGGCCCACCGTCAGGGCCGCCCAGAAGAGCGAGGTCAGCAGGGCGGCGTTCGCCTCGCCGTAGCTCGGCGCCAGGTGCGTCGCCTGCCACGAGGCCGTACCCACCTCACCGCCCACGTAGAAGAAGTAGAGCAGGATGAAACCGAGGAGGCTCACCAGCCCCGAGGTCTGGGTGCCCGCCCCGGCGGGCTGCGCGGCGGGTCTCACCCCGAAGAGGAGCAGCGTCAAGAGCCCGCTGACGAGAGCCATGACCAGGAGCGGCCCGCGAAAGCCCAAGGGCAGAAAGGCCGCCACCAAGAGCGGCCCCAGGATCGCGCCGAGGCCGAAGCTGGCGTTCAGCAGGTTGAGCGCCGCCGCGCTCCGCTCGCCGAAGCCCTGCGCGAAGAGCACGTTGAGTCCGATGTCCAGCCCGCCGAAGCCCAAGCCCGCGACGAAGGCGCCGAGGAGCAGGACCTCCCAGCTCGCTCCCGCCGCCATGACGGCGCAGCCCGCCGTCATGAAGAGGCCCGAAACGCCCAGGATGCGGTGGTAGCCGAAGCGCGTAAGAAGCATGCCCAGGAGCAAGATGGCGATGACCGCGCCCGCGAAGTGCAAGCTGACCACCAGCCCGACCTGCGCGGCGCCCACGCCGAAGCTCTGGCGCAGCTGAGGAAAGGCCGGGCCGTAGACGGCCTGCAAGGCCCCGATGCTCAAAAAGGCCAGCGAGCCGGTCAGGAAGAGATAGCGGGGAGAACTCACCGCAGCATCATAAGCTGCTCTTCTGACCGGAGGCAATTCGCCCTCCGGCGAAGTAGAATCAGCCATGAAGAGCTTTTTCCGCTCGACCAACTTCTTTCTCCTGCTGGCCCTGGCGCTTGTGCAAATCGTCATGCTGGTCTGGGTGCTCCGCTAGCCCCTATGCGCCTAAAGCGGATAGGCTAGCCCGAGTGGTAGTGTGATGAACATGACCAAGCCTCGCCTGAGCAGACTCGCCACCGTCCTGCGCCGCCTCGGCCTGCTCTTTGCACTCCTCCTGGGGGGCCAGGTCGCCGCCTCGCCGTCGGTCTTTTTGGAGAACGCCCTCTTTAGCTCGCTCGGTTATCTTGCCGGACCCTCGGCCAGACTGGGCGCTGAAGTGGTGGTGCCGGTGCCCGTCATAGACGCCTCGCTGGGGCTCGAGGCGCTCGTCGCGCCCGGCGTCTGGGGAACGCGCCTCTCGCTCAGCGCGCTCGTCTTGCCCGCGGTCGGGACCACGCCGCCCCTGGCCGTCGGCGCGGGGGCGGATGTCGGCTACGGCTCCGCGGGCCTGTCGGCGCACCTGGGCGGAATCGTCGGCACCGACCTCCTCTTCAGCCTCGACCTGCCCATGACCGCGTCCTTGTACCTGGCGCCGGGTTACGCCGCGGGCGGCCCCTCGCTGGCCTGGTCGGCGCAGCTGCGCTACTACCTGGACGACCCTGTCCTGGGCGGCCCTGTGGGCGGCTTGGCCCTCGAGCTCGAGTCGAGCGACCTGCAACTCCTCAGCCTGGGCGTGCGCGTGCTCTTTTAAGATGCTCAGGATGATCTCTTGAAGGGCCGGCGCTGAAAGCCTCCTCTCGAGCGGCCTGGCTGGCCCTGCCCGCCCTCGCCGTGCTCCTGGCCTTCAGCCTGTGGCCGCTCCTGGCGGTCTTTCGCTACGCCTTCTGGGACTGGTCGGGCCTGTCCGCGCCCGCTTACGTCGGCCTGGGCAACTTCCGCAGGCTGCTTGGAGACCGCGCGCTTTGGGAATCGTTCCGTGTCACCCTGGTCTTTGCCGCGCTGACCCTGCCGCTCTTTGTCGGCCTCTCCTACACCATCGCCACGGCCATCCAAGGCTTGCGCCTCGAGCGCTTC
>JALZLY010000186.1 GCA_030858465.1 Deinococcota bacterium | reverse complement strand
GTGCTCACCCATGCGGGCTACGCGGTCTTGGGCTTCGACTACCGCGGCAACGGCGACAGCGAGGGCGTGCCCGGACGCATCCTCATGGAAGAGCAGTGGCACGACATCGAAAACGCCATCACCTTCGCGCTGGTCCAGCCCGAAGTGGACGGCGGGGCGCTGGCGCTGCTGGGCTGGGGCATGGGCGCCGGCAACGTCATCCAGGTGGCTGCCGGAGACGAGCGGGTGACGGCGGTGGCCGCGCTCAACGGCTTTTACAACGGCAACGACTTCCTGCTCTCGCGTCACGGCGAGGAGGGCTTGAGCGCGCTAAAGGGACAGCTCGAGCAGGACCGGGTGGAACGGGTGTTGACCGGCAAGAGCCGCTTTACCCAGCCCTTCGTGGTCTATCCCCTCGACCCCGACACCGAAAAGGAGGTCGACGACAACTTGAGGCCCGTCCCCGGCTTCGGTCCCAACACCTCCTTCGAGCTCGCCGACTCGATCCTGCGCTTCGACAGCGAGGCGGTCGTCTACAAGATCGCGCCGCGCCCGCTCTTCATCGCCCACGGCAGGGCAAACCTCCTGCACCCGCTCGACAGCGCCCTGGCCGTCTACGGCCGCGCCGGCAGGCCCAAAAAGCTCCTCCTCGTCGAGGGCAAGCACAACGACTTCATGAGGCTGAGCCATCCCCAGTTCGTGGTGCTGATGGACGCCTTTTTGACCTGGCTGACCACCTACGGCCGAGGCTTCAAGCAGACCGCCGAGACCCGTCCGTGAGTGAGAGCTGTTTATGAGCGAGAGTTGGTTATGAGCGAGAAGTGGTTTCGCGGGGCTATCGACATCCACATCCACAGCAGCCCCAGCATCTTTCCCAGGCTCTACGACGACCGCGCTCTGGTCGCTGAGGCCGCCCGCGCCGAGATGGCCGCCGTGGTGCTAAAGGCCCACGAAGACTCGACGGTGGCGCGCGCCAAGCTCGCGGAGAGCGTAGACTCGCGCGTCAAGGTCTATGGCGGCGTGGTGCTCAACCACTTCGTGGGCGGCTTGAACCCCTTTGCTGCCGAAGTGGCGCTGGCGCTAGGCGGCAAGGTAGTCTGGATGCCGACCATGCACGCCGCCAACCATATCGCCTTTTACGGCGAGGCGGGCTACAAGGAGCAGCGCATGGCCTACCGGAGCAGGCCGGCCCCGCCCATCTCGGTCCTGGACGCGCAGGGCAGGCTGAAGCCGGAGGTCGTCGCCATCCTCGAGGTCATGGCGGCTCAAGGCGGCGCGGTGCTGAGTAGCGGCCACCTGAGCGCAAAGGAGACGGCCCTGCTCTTCCGCGAGGCCAAAAGCTACGGCCTCACGCGCCTGGTGGTGGCCCACCCCGAACTGCCGCTGACGGGTTACAGCCTCGACTTCCAGCTCGAGATGGCGGCACTCGGGGCCTTTATCGAACGCTGCTACTTGCCTCATCTGCCCGCCTGGGGCGGCTACTTGGTAGCGCGGACCGCCGCGGAAGTCCGCGCCATCGGCGCGGCGCGCTGTCTGCTCTCCACCGACCTGGGCCAGCGGGGCAGCCCGCCGCCGGCTGAAGGGTTCAGAGCGTTTGGCCGGGCTCTGCTCGAGCATGGCCTGCGCGAAGAGGAGCTGCGCACCATGATGGTCGACAACCCGACCACGCTCTTGTCTTGACCGCAAAGGCAACTAGCCTTCAACCACGACTTTCACGTCCCAGGGAGCCAACGAGAGCTCGTCGCCGACTTCAAGCGGCGCCCCGCTGAACAGCTCAACCCCGCCCGCGGAAAGCGCAGGGATGGTCCGCGGGGACATCGACCAGTTGTGAAAGAACCACAAGCGTTTGCCGCTCTTTGCCAGGGCGGTGGTCACGCGAACGGACTCAGGAAGATTCTGGACAAGGGGCCTGATGCCGGCCTGCTTCAGCACCCATCCGGCCAACGCTTTACTCAAGCCTGGGTTTGGCAAGGTGCCGACATAGGTGATGCGCCCCTTGCCAAGGGCTTGCGTGGTGACCTCGGGAAACCGACCGAGGTGAGGATGGTCGTAGTAGGCGAGGGGGGTCGCGCCTTCCAGCTCGAGACCGTCGGCCCAGGCTTCGGCCCGCGCTTCCGGCGGCATTTGGAGTGCATCAGCGAATTCGTCCTCTCCCGTGTTCAGGCCTAGTGGCGACACCAGATTGGAGTATTCGTTGTAGCTTGCACCGACCGCCGCGCGGAGCAGGCCGGGCGCCCGTTGCCAGCGGGCTCGAGCGTATTCGTCCGCGTAGCCGCTCCGGAAGGAAAGAAGCAGGTGGCCGCCGCCTTCCGCGTAGTGCAGCAGCCGCTCGAGGAGCGCGTCGTCGGCAATGTAAAGCGCGGGCGCGATGAGGATACGGAACGCCTCGAAATCCTGCGGTGGGTGGATGATGGCGGCACGAGCGTGAACGTCGAAGAAACCCTGATAGAAGGCGTTGAAAATGCGCTGGTAGGAACGCCTGTCCGGCTCGACTTCGGCCCGGTTGGGCACCAGCAGGCAAGGTTGCGCCTCCAAAGCATACTTGCTGTCTTGAGAGTACAAGAAGGCGACGTCGGACTCAGGCTGCAAATCCGTCAGGAGCTCGTCGTGCCGTTTAAGCTCATGGCCGATGCGGCTGAGCTCGTGGTAGCAGCGGTTGGGCTCCAGGTCGTGGTTGAGGATCCCGTGAGAATAGATCTCGTGCCCGTAGTGCAGGGAATGCCAGTGCCAGT
>JALZLY010000185.1 GCA_030858465.1 Deinococcota bacterium | reverse complement strand
CCTGGGGCCGCATGAGACGCAGACTTGGCCGTTTCGGGCGAGGCCGGCCCCGAAGCCCGTCCGCCGCGCTCGCATCGCGGCCGACCTCACCGTGGGCGGCAGGCGTTTCGGCCAGCAGGCCGAGGCGCTGCTCACCGTCCTTTAGGAGGAGCATGGACAATCCCATTTCGTTTATGAGCGCCAACTACGTTGCTAGAGAGGTCGGCTACGCCATGACCGGCGGCTGGGGCCAGGGCGACAAGGCCACCAGTGAGAGCTTCCGGCCCACCCCGACCTTCGGCGAGCGCTTCGGGGCGATTCTCGCTGATGTGCGCGCCTTGGGCTTTAAGGCCATTGACCTGTGGACCGCGCACCTGAGCCCGACCTGGGCGACAGACGAGCACATCGCCACCGCGCGCGAAGAGCTGGACAAATACGACTTGACGGTGCCCAGCCTGGGCGGCTGGTTCGGCTCGAGCCCAGGCGAGTTCGAGGCGAGCTGCAAGCTGGCTGCCGCTCTTGGCGTGCCCATCCTGGGCGGCTCGACCTCGATGTTAGAGAAGGACCGCGCCTTTGTGGTGGACAGGCTCGAGCACTACGGGCTCAAGCTCGGCCTCGAGAACCACCCGGAGAAGAATCCCGAGGAGACGCTCGCGAAGATCGGTGACGGCGGGGGCGGCACCCTCGGCACCACCATCGACACCGGCTGGTACGGCACCCAGGGCTACGGCGCTGCCGAGGCGACCGAGAGGCTGGGCGAGCACCTCCTCTACGTCCACCTCAAGGACGTGCTGGAAGTGGGCGAGCACCGCACCTGCCGTTACGGCCAGGGCGTGGTACCCATCCGGGCCTGCGTCGAGGCTTTACGCCGCGTCGGCTATACCGGCGCTATCTGCGTCGAGCACGAGCCCGAACTCTACGACCCCAGCGAGGACTGTCGGGCGAACCTGGCGATGCTGCGCGACTGGATGGGGCAGGATGCCTGAGCGCAGCGACAGGATACGGGTTGCGATCGCCGGCTGCGGTAACATCGCCGGCCCCTACGCCAGGAGTCTTGTCGGCTACCCTGAGACCGAGCTCGTCGGCATCGCCGACCTCGAGCTAGAGCGCGCCGAAGCGCTCGCCTCCAGGGTCGGCTGCCGCGCCTACCCGACCCTGGAGGCGGTGCTGGCGGACGCCGGCGTCGACCTCGTCGTCAACCTGACCATCCACCACGCGCACTACGCGGTGACGAAAGCTTGCTTGGAAGCCGGCAAGCACGTCTACAGCGAAAAGCCGCTGGCGATGACCTTCGCCGAGGCGCAAGCGCTTGTCGACCTCGCCAGGAACCAGGGGCTGAGGCTGGGCTGCTCGCCCTTTACCTTCCTGGGCGAAGCGCAGCAGGCGGCCTGGCGCCTGATCCGCGAGGGGCGGCTGGGAACAGTGCGCGTCGCCTACGCCGAGGTCAACTGGGGCCGCATCGAGTCCTGGCACCCGGCGCCCGGGCCCTTCTACGAGGTGGGCGCGCTCTTCGACGTCGGCGTCTACCCGCTCACGCTGCTCACCGCCGTCTTCGGCTCGGCCCGGCAGATTCTCGCGTACGGCAAGGTGCTCCACCCGGACCGCGTCACTAAGCGGGGCGAGTCCTTCCGTATCGAGACGCCCGACTTCGTCACGGCCGTGCTCGAACTGGCTAGCGGCGCGCTTGCGAGGCTGACCACGAACTTCTACGTACCGCAGCAAAGCAAGCAGAGTGGCGTCGAGTTTCACGGCGACCTCGGCTCCCTGCACTTGGCGAGCTGGCAGAATCCCGATTCGACGCTCGAGTTTGCCCCATTCGGCAAGCTCTACGAAGAGGTGCGCCTCCCCAAAGAGAAGATGCACTGGGGCCGCGGCGTGCAGGAGATGGCGGGGGCCATGCTCGCTGGCCGCCCGCACCGCGCCACGGGCGAGCAGGCCGCGCACGTGGTCGACATCCTGAGCGCCGCTGCGCAGTCCATGCGGGAGGGCGGGCCGGTGGCGGTGCGCTCGAGCTTCACCCCACCCGCGCCCAACGACCTTCAACCCGACCTCTAAAGGACCCCTATGACCAAGACGATCAACAAGACAACGAGAGCGAAACTCCACATGATCGGCAACGCCCACATTGACCCCGTCTGGCTGTGGCGTTGGCAGGAAGGCTTCCACGAGGTCAAGGCGTCGTTTCGCTCGGCCCTCGACCGGCTTAAGGAGGACGACGATTTCATCTTCGTCTCCTCGTCCGCCGTCTTCTATGAGTGGGTGGAAAGGAGCGACCCCAGGATGTTCGAGGAGATCAGGGCACGGGTGCAGGAGGGCCGCTGGGAGGTCGTCGGCGGCTGGTGGCTCCAGCCCGACTGCAACCTGCCCGGCGGCGAGTCCTTCGTGCGGCAGGCGCTCTACGGCCAGCGCTATTTCAAGGAGAAGTTCGGCGTCACCGCCAAAGTGGGTTACAACGTCGACTCGTTCGGGCACCACGGCATGCTGCCGCAGCTCCTCAAGGGGGCGGGCCTCGACCACTACGTCTTCATGCGCCCCGGGCCGCACGAGCTGGGCTTGCCGGGGCGGCTCTTCTGGTGGGTGTCGGACGACGGCTCCAAGGTCCTCGCCTTTCACCTCCCCTTCGAGTACTGCACCTGGGGCAAGGACTTGGGCAAGCACGTCCGCCGCTGTGCCGGGGAGCTCCGCGAGCCCGTCAACGAGCTGATGTGCTTCTACGGCGTCGGCAACCACGGCGGCGGCCCCACCCGCGAGAACATCACCAGCATCAAGGAGCTCAGCAAGGACCCGGACCTGCCCGAGCTCGTCTTCTCCTCCCCCAACCGCTACTTCGCCGCCGTCACCGAGAAGGGCTGGGAGCTGCCGGTGGTGCACCGCGACCTCCAGCACCACGCCAGCGGCTGCTACGCCGCCCACTCGGGCGTCAAGCGCTGGAACCGCCGGGCGGAGAACCTGCTCATGGCGGCCGAGAAGCTCGCGACCGTCGCCGCGCGGGTGACGGGCCAGCCCTACCCCAGGGACCTCGAGCACGCCTGGAAGGGGATCCTCTTCAACCAGTTCCACGACATCTTAGCTGGCACCTCCCTCGAGGAGGCCTACGAGGATGCCCGCGATCTCTACGGCGAGGCGATGGCGATAGCTTCCAGGGCGCTCAATTACGCCGTGCAGTCGCTGACCTGGAACGTGAACGTCCCCGAGGAGGAGGGCGTCCGCCCCATCGTGGTCTTCAACCCGCACGCCTGGGGGAGCAGGGTGCCGGTGGAGCTCGAGATTGCTCGCATCAAGGAGGGCGAGGTGCTCCTGGACGACGAGGACAAGGAGGTAGCCATGCAGACGGTGCAGTCCGAGGCGACCGCCAACGGCCGCAACCGCCTGCTCTTCGTCGCCGACCTGCCGCCGTTGGGTTACCGCAGCTACCGCGTCGCGCCCCGGCCCACCGAGGCGGGCTTCCTCACCCTGCAGGCGAACGACAACGTCCTCGAGTCGGGCCGCTTCAGGCTCGAGCTCGACCCCGAGACGGGCTTCATCCACAGCCTGCGCGACAAGGCGGGGGGAGTTGAAGTTTTCGCTGGGCCCGCCGCCAAGCCGGTGGTGGTAGACGACCCCAGCGACACCTGGAGCCACAACGTCTACGCCTTCACCGGGGAGGTCGGCGCCTTCAAGGCCACTAGTGTCAGGCTGGTCGAGCACGGCCCGGTGCGCTCGGCCATCCGGGTGACGAGCGCCTACGGGGCCTCGACGCTGGTGCAGGACTTCAGGATGTACCGCGAGCTGGACCTTATCGAAGTCAAGGCGACGGTGAACTGGCAGGAGAGGTTCAAGCTCCTCAAGCTGCGCTTCCCGGTAAACGTCCACTTCATGCGCGTGACCTTCGACATCCCCTACGGCCACATCGGGCGCTTCGCCAACGGCGAGGAGGAACCGGGAGGGACGTGGGTGGACCTGTCGGGGACCTCGAGGGGCAGCGGCGAGCTCTACGGCTTCAGCCTCCTCAACGACAGCAAGTACTCCTTCGACGTCAACGTGCGCGACATCGGCATGACCGTCCTGCGCAGCCCCATCTACGCCCACCACATCCCCGCCGAGCCCAGGGAAGGCGAGCACTACGCCTTCATCGACCAGGGCGTCCAGCGTTTCGCCTATAGCCTCTTGCCACACGCGGGGGGCTGGAGCGAGGCGGGGACGGTGCGGCGGGCCTATGAGCTCAACCAGCCCCCGGTCGCGCTCATCACCACCTTCCACGGCGGCCCGCTGCCGCAGCGGGCGTCCTATCTCGAGGTCAACAACGACAACATCGCGGTGAGCGTCCTCAAAGAGGCCGAGGACGGCGGGGGCATGGTCTTGCGCGCCTACGAGACGAGCAAGAACCGGAGCCGCGCCACCCTTCGTTTTCTCGCCTGGAACCGTGAAATTCACGCCGACTTCGGCCCCTGCGAGATCAAGACCTGGTTCGTTCCCTTTGATGAGGTGAAGCCGGTGGTGGAGACGAACCTGCTCGAGTGGGCGGAGGCGGGATGATGAGCCCGACGGACGCGCGGGCGCGGCTTGCGCAGGCGGGCCGGACAATGGTCACACAAGGCCTCACCTGGGGCAACGCCGGCAACCTTGGCGCGCGGGCCATCGAGCACCTCACGGACGACCAAGCGAACGAAGGAGGCCAACCATGACCCCAGCCCAGCCCTCGGGCGCGCTCGAGGCGCTCGCCCGACGCTATCCCGCCCTCGCGCCCTGCCTGCTCGACCT
>JALZLY010000184.1 GCA_030858465.1 Deinococcota bacterium | reverse complement strand
TGGGGAGCGGGTGCGGGCGCTGGACCGCGGGCTCATGGTGCTCGAGGCGCTCGCCAAGGCGTCCGAGTTGTCGCTGACCGAGCTCGGCGACAGGGTGGGACTGGCCTACAGCACCGCCCACCGCATTTTAGAGACCCTGCGCCAGCGCGGCTACGTGGTGCAGTCGCATGAGACGGGCCGCTACAGCCTGGGCGTGCGCGCCTTCGAGGTCGGCTCGGGCTTTCTCGCCAAGGGACAACTGCCCGAGGCAGCCCAGGCGCCCATGCGCAAGCTGGTCGACGAGCTCAACGAGACCGTCAACCTAGCCGTGCAAGACGGCAGGGAGGCCATCTACATCTACCAGGTCGAGGGCCGGCAAAAGGTGCGCATGTTCACCCAGATCGGCGCGCGCACGCCGCTGCACTCCTCGGGCGTCGGCAAGGTCCTGCTCGCCTGGCAGGACGAGAGGGCGGTGCAGGGGCTGCTCGAGGAGGCACCCTTGGCCGCCTTTACCGGCACCACCCTGACCGAGCCGGGGGCGGTCCTCGAGGAGCTCCGCCGGGTCCGCGAGCGGGGCTACGCGCGTGACTTAGAGGAGTTCGAGCCCGGCGTGCGCTGCGTGGCCGCGCCGGTGCGAGACCGTCACGGTGGGGTGGTGGCCGCCCTGTCCGTGTCCGCGCCGGTGGCGAGGCTGGGTGACGAGCGGCTCGAGGCGCTGGCCCGGAGCATAGGCGCGGCCGGTAAGGAGATTTCAGCGCGGCTGGGCTGGCTCGAGTAGGTGCCAAGGCGACTGCCAAAGGCTGGAAGTGTAATTTGGATAACTTTGTTCCGCTTTTAAAGAAGCTTAAGATTTTCTTGGAGTCTGCCTGAAGCCTAAGCGTGAGCAACCATAGCAGTGATTGAGGGAAGTCAGCAACCATTGCGGACACTCCTGTACGGACTCTTGTGTATCTTCTTACAATCTTAGGCTTGACAGCGTGTCCCTCCCTGCTGCCCCTCACAAAGGAGAATGAATGGTGATGGGAAGAATGCTTAGAGCGGTTCGGATCATGGCGGTCTTGGTTCTCGGCTTATATGCCTTTGGGCAGCAGGACCAGACGGCAACCCAGGAGACGGACGTGGAGACTTCTGGTCAAGCCACGGTGACACCTGGAGGTCAACTCCCCGGCAACGTCGCGATTCAGCTCGTCAGGGTCGCCGATGGCCTCACCGACCCCATCAAGGTCGCCAACGCAGGTGACGGCAGCGGCAGGCTGTTCATCATCGAGCGGGTAGGCCGCGTCCGCATCTTGGACGAGAGCGGCGAGCTCTTAGACGAACCCTTTTTAGACATCAGCCAAAATGTCAAGATCGACTTTCTCGAGCAGGGCCTCCTCGGCTTGGCCTTTCACCCCGACTACAGTGAGAACGGACTCTTCTACGTCTACTACAGCGACTACGTGACCAACGGCCAGTCGTTCGTGGAAGAGTACCGGGTTTCGGACGACCCCAACCAGGCCGATCCGGACTCCGCTCGGCTCCTGCTAGCCGTGCCCCAACCCTACGTCAACCACAACGGCGGGACGATTCACTTCGGCCCCGACGGCTATCTCTACATCAACCTGGGTGACGGCGGTCTGGCTGGCGACCCCCACGCCAACGCCCAGAACGTCAACACCATCCTCGGCTCGATTGCCCGCATCGACGTGAACCAGCAGGATTCCCGGCGGGGCTACCGCATCCCCGACGACAACCCCTTTGCCGGGGCGGGCATCAGGCGGGTCAGCTTCGGCCTCGAGGACGCCGCGCAGTACCGTCCCGAGTCAGCACCCGAAATCTGGGCCTACGGCCTTAGAAACCCCTGGATGTCGGGTTTCGATCCGGAAACCGGCGACCTCTACGTCACCGATGTCGGGCAGGACGCCTGGGAGGAGATCAACTTCGTGCCCAGCGGCAGTGAAGGCGGCATGAACTTCGGCTGGCCCTTCATGGAAGGGTCGCATCCCTATCCGCCTGAGGAGTACACGCGGGCGGGCGAACGACCGGCGGACCCGCAGCAGAGAGTGGGCGTCTTGCCGGTAGCTGAGTACAACCACGACGAGGGCGACTGCTCGATCACCGGCCTTGGCGTCTACCGTGGTGACGAGTTCGAGGATCTGAACGGCGTCTACTTCAACTCCGACTACTGCACCGGCAAGGTCTGGGGCCTCAGCCACGATGACGGAGGCAACTGGGCCTACGCAGTCCTCCTCAACACCGGCATGCAGGCAACCGGCGGTGGCAACGACGAGGCCGGCAACATCTACATGACTACGTGCGAGTGCGAGTGGTCACGCGACTACGCGGTCAACCCTGGCTCCAGCGGCGTCCTCTGGCGCATTGTGCACGCCGATCAGGTTCCCGAAGGCGCGGAGACGGCTCCAACGACGGACATGGGGGAGCCGGCGGGAGCTGAAGAAATGGAAGAGCGAGAAGGCGAGGGTGAGGGCGACGTAGAGGAACAGCTCGAGGGTGAAGAGCAGGATGACGAAGAAGAGGAGGAAGGCAGCGGAGGCTAGCGGAGCATAAAGGACAAACGCGCTCCGTCGTCACCATCAGTCATTGGATTGTCATATGGAATTAATGGAGGGGTTCAAGCGGACCCCTCCTTTCGGTCAAGTCCATAAACAAGTGACCCACACGTCCCCATGCAGGAGAACCGCTCATGACCAAAGTATTAGCCCTTATCTTCAGTCTCATCATCGCCTGCAGCACAGCTATAGCTCAGCAGGAGGCGCAGGCGAGAGCCGAACTGCAAGACGCCGACGGCAACACAGTTGGCCACGCCACCTTCTCGAGCACCGAAGACGGTGCGGTCAGAATCCAGGTCGAGCTCGAGGGCCTAGAGGCCGCAGCCGGCGGTGAGCACGGCGTCCACCTTCACGAGACGGGCGAGTGCGAACCACCCGACTTCGAGTCTGCCGGCGGCCACTTCAATCCGACGGACGCCGAGCACGGCCTCTTGAATCCCGGTGGGCCGCACGCCGGTGACCTGCCCAACATCCACGTCGACGAGGACGGAAACGCCTCCTACGAGGTGACCACGCTGCTCATCAGCCTGGATGAGGGGGAGAGGTCGATCCTGGATGGGGACGGTGCCGCCCTGGTCATCCATGTAGACGCCGACGACCACATCACCGATCCTTCGGGCGAGAGCGGCGACCGCATCGCCTGCGGCGTGGTCATTCGCGAAGGCGAGGCACAGGCGGACACGCAACAGGGGGCGACCCAGGCGCAAGAAGAAGACACTGAAGGGGAAGAAGAGGCTGAGCCAGCGGACCAGGCGCAGCTGGCTCAGCAGGGAGAGCAAGTCTACGCGCAGAGCTGCGCGGCCTGTCACGGCAGAAGCGGCACAGGTGGACGCGACTATCCCCGGCTGGCGGGCAACCGCGACCTTGCGGACACGCAGCATGTCGCCCACCAGATCATCCATGGGGGCGGCGGGATGCCTCCCTTCGGCCACCTTTCAGACGAGCAGATCGCGGCGGTAGCCACGTATATCCGCACGAGCTGGAATAACGACTTCGGTCCGGTGAGTATAGAAGAGGTCCAGGCCGAACGTTAACCGTAGCTTTCAAGGCTCGAGCCCAGCCTTCGCGGCGACGGGCTCGAGCGTCCTGTCTACACCTTGAACCGGGCGAAACGCGCCTCCATCTCCTTGCGAAAGCGAACGGTGGGGTCATCAAGGCCCAAGGCGACATCCGACCAGCGCAGGGTCTCGCCGGCCTTCACGTCCTGCGTCAGCTCGATGCCGTGGGCCAAGCCGATAGGCAGCGCCCCGGCCCGCAAGGAGGCGGCGGCGGGCAACAGCCTGCCGTAGACACAGTAGCCGCCCTCGCCGTCCAGAGTTTCGCCGACCCTCAAGTCGCGCTTGGCCGTCGCCACCACGTCGCCCCTGAAAGCCGTGGGGCTGCCCGTGGCCTCGCCCAGCAGGCCCGCGCGCAAGACGCTCACAGCGAGTTCTAAGCCAATCAGGTGGTAGGGCCGGTACATGGCGGTGTAGCGCCCCGTCTCGTCGGTCACCAGGCCGTACTCGGCGAAGCAGCGCGCCACGTAGTCGCTGGCCGCCTCGAAGGTGACGAAGACGCCCCAGCGCAGGTCGTTGGCGACCACTCGGCCGTCGCGCTCCAAGCTCGAGACCACCTCGACCGTGCCCTTGTGGGCGAGCCTGCCGCCCTCGGCCTCGGGGCGACAGACCCGGGCCAGCTTGTCCGCGCCCGCGGGCGGGAAGCGCAGCCCGTCCGGCTGAGGGGTGAGTCCGGTGGCGTTGGCGACCGCCGCCATCTCGATGGCCGACTTGGTACCGTCCAAAAAGGAGTTGAACATCCGCGGGTTGAAGTCGCCCCGTGCCACCGTCTCCTGGCTGAAGCCGTAGTAGTCCCAGACCGTCTCGGGCGTGGAACGGTGGTACTCGGGCAGGTATTTGCTGCCCTTGCCCGCGCTGACGGGGTCGAAGCCGCAGGCCCGCGCCCAGTCCACCAGCTCGCAGATGAGGGCCGGCTGGTCGCCGTAGGCGAGGCTGTAGACGACGCCCGCGGCCGCGGCGCGCTCGGCCAAGAGCGGCCCCGCCAGCGCGTCGGCCTCGACGTTGACCATGACCACGTGCAGGCCCCTGTCGAAGGCCATGAGCGCGTGACGAATGCCCGCGGCGGGCACCCCGGTCGCCTCGATGACGAGCTCGAGGCCCTCGGCGGCGATAAGCTCTTCCCCACTCTCCGTCAGACAGGTGCTGCCCCACTCGAGCGCCTCGGCGAAACCCCCCGCCGCCGTCCTCTCCCGCGGCCAGCCCGCCAGCCGCAGCGCCTCTCGCGCCCGCTCGAGCGACAAGTCGGCGACGCCGAGCACGTGAAGCCCCGGCAGCCGCAAAGCCTGGCTGAGAAACATGGTGGCGAACTTGCCCGCGCCGATCACGCCTATCCTGAGCGACCTGCCGGCCTGTGCTCGAGCCTGCAAGCGCCGCCGCAACCCTCCTGCCACCATGATGTTCCTCCCTTAAGAGCCTGAGCTCTGCAAGAGTATAACCGCAAGCGCATAAGCATGTGGAGTGCCCGGTCAGGCGAAAGGTGGAAGAGCTTCATTGACCCTTCATTGGCCCTTCATTGACATTCATTGACATTCATTGACATTCCATTGACAAAGGGATTGGCGCTGCCGTATTGTGACCCCAGTAGATATTGACAATTCGCTGGCCGACCTTTCTTTCGCCTAGTCGGCGCCAGCGCTCGGGAGGTGATGCCTCAGGAAGCCGCGCATAGAAATAGAAGCTGTCTCAGCCTTGTCCGCTTGAGCTGTCTCAACCATTCTTGAATCACCACGAGGAGATGTCGATGAGCAAGAAAGCAACCAAGAAAGTCGCTCCAAAGCAAGAGGTCGCCCCAAAGCAAGTGGAGGACGGCGTCTCGCGCCGCAAGTTCCTGAAAACCGCCGTAGCGGTCGGGGGCGCGGCGGCTCTGGGCTTTCCGGCGGT
>JALZLY010000183.1 GCA_030858465.1 Deinococcota bacterium | reverse complement strand
GCTTTGAGCGCTTCGGATCTGATAGGCCGCATCTCCGCGCGCTTCGGGATTCGTGACATCTCCGTGCAAGAACCTGATATCGAGACGACGATCAGAAACATCTATGAGCGGAAGCTGTTGGCTCAGGCAGGAACGTGACTCTTCACGCCCTACTGCAACTACCCTAGCTCACGCAGGTCAAGCGCAAAACCGGGCAGTACCGGGCCGCCGTCGAGAGTTTGGGGGTTCTCGAGCGCCTCGACCTCTTCAGGCCGGTAGATATAGGCGCGTTTAGAGTCTGGGTCGATGAGCCAGCCGAGTTGGGCGCCGCTCGCCATGTACTCCTGCATCTTGTCGTGTAGGGTCTTCAGGCCGTCGGTGGGCGAACGGAGCTCGAGCACGAAGTCGGGACACAGGGGCAAGAACTTTTTTCGCTGTTCTTCTGTGAGTATCTCCAGTCTTGACTTTTTCACCCAAGAGGCATCTGGCGAGCGCACCGCACTATTAGGCAGACGAAATCCAGTCGAAGAATCAAAGGTTGTGCCTCTACCGTCCTGCTTAGCCCAAAGCCTTAATTGCATATTGATTTCAGAGTTTCGGTCTCCGGTTTCTCCTCCTGCGGGCGGCATGACAATAAGTGCTCCTTGGGCGTCGCGCTCGAGGCGCAAGTCCGGATTTGAAGAAGAAAGCGCCAGCAGCCGCTCGTCGTCCAAAAAGTCGCTTGCGGGAAAGCGCAGGGTGATGGGGCCCTTCGCTTCGGCCGAGCGTTCGGGTAAGCTGACCGTCATGCCCCTACCATACTCCAAAAGCGCCTCTGCCGCCGCGTTCGTAAACGGGAGTCGGTCTATGGGCCAGGGGTTAGACTGGAGCGATATGCGTCTCGAGTCTTGAAGGAGGCTGGCATGGACTATGAAGTTCTCGTTATCGGTGCGGGTCCCGGCGGCTACCACGCGGCGATCCGCGCCGCGCAGATGGGTAAAAAGACCGCTTGTGTCGAGGCCGAGTATTTGGGCGGCGTGTGTTTAAATGTCGGCTGCATTCCGACCAAGGCTCTCTTGCATGTAGCAGACGAACTGCGCAGCGCCCAGCACGCGGGTGACTTTGGCGTTACCTTCGCCAAGCCCGACATCAACCTCGAGGCGATGAACAAGTGGAAGGACGGCGTCGTTAAAAAGCTGACGGGGGGAGTAGGCGTGCTCCTAAAGGGCAACGGGGTAGAGGTGTTTGACGGCACCGCCACCTTCAAGGACGCCCATACCGTCCAGATCGGCGACAAGTCGGTCAGCGCCGAAAAGATTATCGTGGCGACCGGCTCGGAGCCCATCGAAATCCCCGGCTTCGAAACGAACGGCGACACCATCGTCAACTCCACCGGGGCGCTGCTCCTCTCGGAAGTTCCTAAGCGGTTTCTGACGATTGGCGGCGGCGCCATCGGCCTCGAGTTCGCCGACATTTACCACGCCTTGGGCGCGGAAGTGACCGTGGTGGAGCTTTTGGACCAGATTGTGCCGACGAGCGACGCGGACGCCGCCAATGAGTTGGCGAAGTCGTTCAAGAAGCGGGGCATCACCATCAAGACCAAAACAAAGGCGGTAAAGTGCGAAGAGACGGCTGACGGCCTCGAGGTGACGCTGGAAAACACCGCCGGAGAGCAAGAAACCCTCACCGTGGACAAAATTCTGGTGGCGGTCGGGCGCAAACCCAGGGGGGCGGGTTTGGGGCTCGAGGAACTCGGCGTGACGGTCGAGCGCGGTTATCTTCCCGTCAACGAGCACATGCAGACCAAGGTGCCTCATATCTACGCCATCGGCGACGTAGCGCGGGCGCCGCTCCTCGCCCACAAGGCCATGAAGGAGGGCCTTGTGGCGGCGGAGCACGCCGCCGGCAAGCCCGCGGCCTACGACACCATCGTGCCCAACGTCGTCTACACCAGCCCCGAACTCGCCAGCGTCGGCATGACTGAAAAGGAAGCCAGGGAGGCGGGACGCGAGGTGAGAGTCGGCATCTTTCCGCTGCAGGCCTCGGGCCGCGCCATGACGCTCGGGGTAAATGAGGGCCTGGTCAAGGTCATCGGCGACGCTCAGAGCGACCTGCTCTTAGGCTTTCACATGGTGGGGCCCTCCGCCGGGGACATGGTCTCCGAGGCGGCCTTAGCCATCGAGATGGGCGCGACCCTAGAGGACATCTCGCTCACCCAGCACGCCCACCCCACCCTCGGCGAGAGCTTTATGGAGGCGGCCGAGGCAGCGCACGGCCTGTCTATCCACCTGCCCAAACCCAGGAAAAGAAAGGACTGAGTGCTGAGGACTGAGTAAAGACATCAGGGCGCCATGAATGTGGCGCCCTTGAAGCTGTCGAGAAGACACCGGCCCCTTATGGCAGGTTTTTGGGTGGGCTCTCGAGAAGCGTCAGGCCTCCGTCGATGACTTCAGCGCGGTAGGCCTTCATCTGCATGCCCTCCTCGCCGAAGTAAAGGATGTATAAGGTTTCTCCTGCCGCGGTAACGTCAAAGGGCATGGGAATACGAGCATCTTCCAGTCGTTCTTGAGCCTGAACGGGAGAGGCGTCAAAGAGTGGATAGAGAAGTCCGCAGACTCCGAGCACAAGGAACAGCAGCAGAAGTTTGGTCGTCCGGTCGGTGTGACGGGTCATGGTTGCCTCCACAATCTGGAAATGGCAAGCGCTAAGCGGTTTCCTGCTCGCAGTGTACTCCTTAGGTGTGATAATCGGCGTTGATCTTGACGTAGTCGGCGGTGAGGTCGCAGCCCCAGGCGCTGCCCCGCGCCCCACCGGCCGCCAGGTCCACCTCGATGAGCAGGTCGGGGCTGTTCATCCGCCTCGAGAGGGCGCCCGCGTCGAAGGGTCGCGGTGCGCCGCTGTAGACCAGGCTGCCTTGCAGCGCGATGCTCACCCGCGCCGGCTCGAACCCGGCCCCGGAGTAGCCGAGCGCGACCAGGATGCGTCCCCAGTTGGGGTCGTTGCCGTAGGCGGCGGCTTTCGCCAGTGGGCTCCGGGCGATGGCCCGCGCGGCCAGCTTGGCCTCGTCGGCGTTCCTGGCGCCCGTGACCACCACGGTGATGAGCTTGGTGGCGCCTTCGCCGTCGCGGGCGATATCGCGGGCGAGGTCCCCGCAGACTTGGCGCAGGGCGCTCACGAAGTCGCTCTGGTCGGCGTCCACCTGCGCGCTGCAGAGTAGGGCGGCCATGTCGTTGGGCGAGGTGTCGCCGTCGACGGTCACCTGGTTGAAGCTCTCGCTCACCACCCCAGGCCAGAGGCTGCGCAGCTCGGCCTGGGGAATGGCGGCGTCGGTCATCACGAAGGCCAGCATGGTCGCCATGTCGGGGTGGATCATGCCCGAACCCTTGGCGATACCGACGACCCGCGCGCCGCCCGCCAAGGTCACGGCCGCGAGCTTGGGCCGGGTGTCGGTGGTCATGATGGCGGTCGCCGCCGCGTCGGCCTCCTCGCCCAGGTTCTGGGCCAGCCTGGGCAGGGCGGCGCGGATGCGCTCCATGGGCAGCGGCTGGCCGATCACGCCGGTGCTGGCGGTCAGGACCTCGTGGACCCGCTCAACGCCAACCGCCCTGGCCGCTTCGGCGGCGAAGGCCTCATTGTCCAGGGCGCCCTGCTCGCCCGTCGCGCAGTTGGCGTTGCCGGCGTTGACGGCGACGGCGCGGACGGGCTGCCCCGAGGCGAAGCGCTCGCGGTTGCGGTCGATGAAGGGCGCCCTGACGAGGTTCCGGGTGGTCGTGAGCGCCCAGGCGAGCGGCATGGGCGCGTAGATGAGGGCCAGGTCGGGCGCACCCGAAAGCTTGATGCCGGCGGCGACGCCCGCCGCCTGAAAGCCCCTGGGCAGTTTCATAGATACACCGGTTTCACGGGTAGACCGCCGCCACACTCAGCCCCGCCGTCTCCTCGAAGCCGCACATCAGGTTCATGTTCTGCACCGCCTGGCCCGCCGCGCCCTTGCCGAGGTTGTCGAGGGCGGCGAAGGCGACGATGTGGCCGCTGCGGGCGTCCTTGCGCACGCTGATGAGTGTGCGGTCGCTGCCATAGACCGACTTCGTCTGCGGCAGCTCGGCCTGAACGTGGACGAGCCTCTCGCCCGCGTAGAAGTGGCGGTAGAGCTCGAGCAGTTCGCCGCCATCCGGGGCCGCCTTGGGGCGGGTGGAGCAGCTTGCTAAGATACCCCGCGTCATCGGCGCGAGGTGCGGGTTGAAGCTGACCAGGACTGGCTCAAAGGCGTCGTGGGTGGTGACCTGCCGCCCCGCGCGCCTGACCCGGCCCAGGCTGTTCTCGATCTCGGCGGTGTGGCGGTGCGTCCCCGCGACGCCGTAAGGCTGGTAATTTTCGTTGACGTCGCTGTAGTGAAAGCCTGTTGGCGGCGCCCGGCCCGCCCCCGACACGCCGGTGGCGGAGTGGACGACGGTGTCGGGTCCGAGCAGGCCGTGAGCGGCCAGCGGCGCCAGCGCCAAGGCCGCGGCCGTCGCGTGGCAGCCGGGGTTGGCCACCAGCCCGGCGCCTCTTGTCTCGCCGCGGTGCAGCTCGCTGAGGCCGTAGACGGCCTGGGCGCAGAGCGCGGGATAGGGGTGCTCCTTGCCGTACCAGCGCTGGTAATCCTCGGGCGAAAGGCGGTAGTCGGCGGAGAGGTCGACGACCCGCTTGCCCGTCTCCCGCGCCTCCTTGACGACCTCCAAGGCCGTGCCGTGGGGCAAGGCCGAAAAGATCAGCTCGCCGCGTTTCAGCGCCTCGCTCGAGCTGGTAAAGAGCAAGGACTCGCCGGCGAACTGCGGCCAGGCCTCGCCGAGGGCGCGGCCCTGGTACCGCCTCGAGCTCGCCGCCACCACCTCCGCGTTGGGATGATGCCTGAGCCGGCGCAGGAGTTCGGCGCCGCCGTAGCCGCTGGCACCGAGGATGGCTACGTTAAGCTTCGCCACGCCGCTAGCCGTCCGCCAGCAGGTGCACGAGCACCGCCTTCTGGGCGTGCAGGCGGTTCTCGGCCTGCTCGAAGACGCGGCTGCGCGGGTGGTAGACGGCCTCCTCGACGCACTCCTCGCCGTAGTGGGCGGGCAGGTCGTGCATAAAGATGCCGCGTGGGGACAGGCCGTCGAACCACTCGGGGGTGACGGTATAGCCCGCGAAGGCTCGGCGCCGCCTCTCGCTCTCCTCCTCGTGGCCCATCGAGATCCACACGTCGGTGTAGAGCACGTCGGCGCCCTGTGCCGCCTCCCTGGGCTCGCGTTGGATGGCGATCTTCGCACCCTGGCTTCGCGCCTTCTCGAGCACCTCCGTATCCGGATCGAAGCCCTCGGGACAGGCGACGGTGAGCTCGCTGCCGGCCAGCAGCGCAGCGTTGATGTGCGAGTTGCAGACGTTGTTGCCGTCGCCGACAAAGGTCACCTTGAGCCCCGCTAATTCGCCGAAGACCTCGCGAAGCGTCAGGTAGTCCGCCAGCAGCTGGCAGGGGTGCAGGAGGTCGGACAGCCCGTTGATGACCGGTACGCCGGCGTGCTCGGCGAGGCTGACCAGGGTGTGGTGGCCGTAGGTGCGGGCCATGATGCCGTCCACCCAGCGCTCGAGGTTCTTCGCCACGTCCTTGATCGTCTCGCGCACCCCGGCGCCGATGTAGTTCTGGCTCAACAAGACCGAGTGGCCGCCGAGCTGGTACATGGCGATGTCGAAGGTCGAGCGCGTGCGCAAGGACTGCTTCTCGAAGATCATGGCGATGGTCTTGCCGGCCAGAAGGGGAGGCCTATCGCCCGCCTTGAAGCGCGCCTTGATGTCCGCCGCGCTCGCTAAGAGGGCATGAAACTCTTTCCGGTCGAGGTCGCTGAGCGCCAGCAGGTCGCGTCCCTTGAGCATGGGTTGGATGGTCATGATGGGGGCGTGGGCGGGATGGTCATAGGGGTCTCCGCAGGGCAGGATTGAAGGCGCGCGGACCTTCGGCGACCTTGATACTATATAACCTTGATACTATATACAAGCGCCTGCAAAAGCAAGCAGAGGCCCTTGGACCACCCCGAGCAGACCAGCGTACCAGCGGATGAGGGCCGGGCCGTAAAGGAGCGCGAGGACGCCGCCCAAGGCCAGATAGGGCCCAAAGGGCACCTGGCGGCCGCCGCCCAGGGCTGTGGCCGTCACCCCTCCCACCGCGCCCAGGACGAAGGACAGCAGGAGCGCCACCAACAGGCTCTGCCAGCCGAGCATGGCGCCCAAGACGGCCGCCAGCTTGACGTCGCCAAAGCCCATCGCCACCGGCTCGTCGTCCTCCTCGGCGATGTCGGCGTCCGGTTTCTCGCCCGTCTTCAGGTCCCGCAGCCACCAGTAGGCGGCGCCCAGAACGGCGACCCCTCCCGCCGCGACGAGGGAGCCGCCGAGGGCGGTCAGCACGTCCACCGTTAGCCCCAAGGCGGCGAGCATGAGCGCGCCGAGCCAGAGGGCGTAGACCGCGGCCTCGGAGAGGCGCAGCGGCTTGCGGGTCGCGAGGCTGGCGAGGAGCGAGAGGCCGGCCAGTCCCAAACCCAAGCCCCAGCCGTAAAGGGCGCCGCCCAGAGCGGCCAGGTTGACCTGGTCCATGCCGACGGGCCAGAGGCGTTCCTGGGTGTCCGCGAAGCGCCGCAAGACGAGCCCGCCGAGGCGGTTGACGAGCACGATGAGGCCCGCGCCCAGAGCCCCGCCGAAGAGGGCCCCTGCAAAGGTCGGCAGGCCGCTCGCTGGCTCGTAGACGAAGGTCGCTCCCAGGGCGAAGGCGAGGGCGGGCAGGGTCAGGCTGTCGGGCAGGATGTGGTGGTCTAAGTCGATAGCCGAGGCAATGACCAGCAGCGCGTAGAGCGCCAGGAGGGGCAAGGCGGTGAGGCCGTAGAGCTCGAGGGGAAAGCGCCAGGCCAGCCCCGCAAAGCCGAGCGCCATGACGACCTCGACGAGCGGGTAGCGAAAGGGAATCGCTGCCCGGCAGTAGCGGCAACGGCCCCTGAGCGCCAGCCAGGAGAGGATGGGGACGAGGTCTAGAGCGCCCAGGCGGTGATTGCAGCGCGGGCAGTGCGAGCCCGGAAAGACGATGGACTCACCCCGCGGCATTCTCCAGACGACGACGTTGGCAAAGGAGCCGATGAGCGCGCCGAGAAGCCCGGCAAGGAGCGCGAACACGAAAGGCATTATAGCCGTAGGGGCTGGGCGGCCGCTACGCTTGCCATGGACGCGGGCTTTGGGAGAGCAGAAGCGCGGGACGCTAGGCCGAGTCGTCCGCCTCGAGCGACGCCAGAAAGGCCCGGTCCGCCTCGCTCAGCTCGAGCCCTGCCAAGAGGTCCGGGCGGCGCGCTTTGGTGCGCCTGAGGGCCTGTTCGCGCCGCCAGCGCGCGACGCGCGCGTGGTGGCCGCTTTTTAAGACCTCGGGCACCCCCTGGCCCTCGAAGAGGGCGGGCCGGGTGTACTCGGGATAGTCCAAGAGACCGCTGCTGAAGGAGTCCTGGGCGTGGCTGTCGGCGTCGCCCAGGACGCCGGGCAGGAGCCGGGCGGTGGCCTCGATGACGGCCAAGGCGGCGATCTCGCCGCCCATCAGGACGAAGTCGCCGAGGCTCAGCTGGCGCGTGACCAGCCCCTCGACTCGAGCGTCGAAGCCCTCGTAGCGCCCCGCGAGCAGGAGGAGGTGCCGCTTTCGCGCCAACTCCTCGGCCAGAGCTTGCGTGAAGGGCTCGCCGGCGGGCGTCAGCATGATGACCTCGTCGGCGGGGTCATCGGTCTGGAGGCTGGTGAGCGCCCTGGCGACCACGTCTACGCGCAGGACCATGCCCGCGCCGCCGCCGTAGGGCGCGTCGTCCACGCTGCGGTGCTTGTCGGTGGCGTAGTCGCGCAGGTCGCGCAGGTCGAATTCGACGCGTCCCCCCGCGACGGCGCGGCCCAGCAGGGCCTCGTGGGTCCAGGGCTCGAGCAGCTGGGGAAAGAGAGTCAAGACGGTATATTTCACGCTGGTCTAAGTCTACGCTGGTCTAAGTCTAAGGTAGATTGGGCTCGGTAGCTCGAGCTCCGGGCCCGCCGGTGAGGCTGGACTCGCGGCGGATGGAGATTGGAGAGAGTGCGTGACAAGCCCTAATTTTTGCCCCCCTCACTCCGGCGCTTGATGACGGCCTTTTATCTGGGCGTCGCGCTGCTGCTCTTTCTCGACATCATGGTCGGCCTGTGGCGGGTCTTGCGCGGGCCTACGGCGGCCGACCGGATGGTGGCGGCGCAACTCTTCGGCACCACCGGCGTCGCCATCTTGCTGCTCCTGGCCCAGGCGTTTTCGAGCCCGCCGCTCCGGGACGTGGCGCTCGTCTTTTCCCTCCTGGCGGTCTTGGCCATCACCGCCTTCGTCAGGCACGCCTGGCTGCACCGCGACGTCCCGCAGGAGGAGACCTCGTGATCCTTGACATGCTCGCCGCCCTGCTCGTCGCCGCGGGCGCCGGCTTCTTCTTGGCGGGCACGGTCGGCCTCCTGCGCTTTCCAGACGCCTACAGCCGCCTGCATGCGCTCACCAAAGCCGACAACCTGGGCCTCGGCCTCATCGTCTTGGGCCTCGCCCTGCCGGTCGCTTCGCCGGCGCTGGCGCTCAAACTCATGCTCATCTGGCTGCTCTCGCTGCTGGGCGGCGCCACCGCCTGCTACCTCGTCGCCCACAGCACCTTGAGCCGCGAGCGGGCAGCGGGGCGGGAGCACGGGGGAGAACGGGGAGAACGGGGAGAGAGGCATGATTGAAGGGCTCTTGGCGGGAATGTTTGACCTCCTCATCGTGCTCACCCTGCTGACGCTGGCCTGGCAGGCGCTGAGCGCCAAGGACCTCTTCGCGGCGGTAGTCTTTTTCATCGCCCACGGGCTGGTGATGGCGCTCGCCTGGGTGCGCTTGCAGGCGCCCGATATCGCCCTGGCGGAGGCGGCCATCGGCGCGGGCCTGACCGGGGTCTTGCTCTTGAATGCGGCCGGGCAGATGGGCAGCGAGACGACTTCGCAATGGGAAGGAGAGGCGCATGGCGCCGCGGGCGAGACGGAACGTTTCTAGACAGGGCGCCGCGAGGCGGGCAAGGCAGCGCTTGGCGGTGCTCGTGAGCGGGCTCGTCGGCTTGGGCCTCGTTGCCGCCGTGCTCGAGCTGCCCCGCGAGAGCGTGGGGCTGCGGGGCGAGGTGATGCGGCACTTGGGCGAGAGCGGGGTCGAGCACCCGGTGACGGCGGTCTTGCTCACCTTTCGCCTCTACGACACCTGGCTCGAGGCCGGCGTCCTCCTGCTGGCGGCGGTGGCCGCCCTGGCCTTGCAGCGGGCGCGCGACCTGCGCCGGGTCGAAAACGAGCCGCCCGCCAGCCTGGTCCTGGCCTGGACGGTGCGCCTGCTGACGCCGGTGATGGCGGTCGCGGGCGGCTACCTGCTGTGGCTCGGCAAGCTGGCGCCGGGCGGCGCCTTTCAGGCGGGGGTGATCCTGGGCGCGGCCGGGGTGCTCTTGCGGCTGGCGGGCTTTTCCACCGTCAACCGCCTGAGCCGCCCCGCCTTGCACCTTTGGCTGCTCCTGGGCTTTGCCGCCTTTTTGCTCCTGGCCTTTGGCCGGGCGCTGGCGGGCGCACCCATACTGAGTTATCCACGAGGCTGGGAGGAGGCGGCGATCATGGTGCTCGAGACGCTGCTCACCCTGTCGGTCGCCGCCACCGTCACGGTTCTGGTCACGGCCGCGCGGCCGCTGCCGGAGCCCGAGGAGAACGCCGGCAAACCATGAACCAGCCGTTTCTCTACGCCCTCGCCGGCGTGCTCATCTTTTCCTTCGCCTTCTACGCGCTCCTGGCCTCGCCCCACCTGCTGCGCAAGGTGCTCGCCCTCAACCTGATGGGCAGCGCCGTCTTCCTCTTTCTGGTGAGCATGGCGCGCCGCGGCCCCAGCAGCGACCCCGACCCCGTGCCGCAGGCCATGGTCCTGACGGGCATCGTGGTGGCCCTCAGTGCGACGGCCTTGGCCCTGGCCCTGGCGCGGCGCATCTACGCTCTGACCGGCCACACCCGCCTGCCCGAAGACGAGGAGGGGACCTGGTGAAAGAGGAGCGGGTGAAAGAGGAGCGGGTGAAAGAGGCGAGCGGGTGAGCCGGCCATGATGGCCTTGAGTTTCCTCCTGCCCCTGACGGGCGGGCTCGTCGTCTTTGGGCTGGGCCGGCGCGCGGCGCAGCCTGTCGCCGTCCTGAGCGCGCTCGGCACGCTCTTCTCGGTCCTGGTCCTGGCGGGGCAGGTGGCGCGGGAGGGGCCGCAGGGCTACGCGCTGGGCGGCTGGCCCGCGCCGCTGGGCATCGAGCTCTACGCCGACGGCGTCGCCGTCTTCATGCTGCTCGTCAGCGCCGTGGTCGGGGTCGCGGTGAGCCTCTACGCGCTCGGCTACTTTCCGCACAGGCCAAGCGAGTCCTGGCTCGAGGAGGACAGCTTCTGGCCGCTCTGGCTCATGCTCTGGGCGGCGATGAACGCGCTCTACTTGTCGGCCGACCTCTTCAACCTCTACGTCACGCTCGAGCTCGTCACCCTCGCGGCGGTGGGGCTGGTCATCCTCTCCGGCAAGGAGGTCTCCCTGACGGCGGGGATGCGCTACCTGCTCGCCGCCCTGGCCGGCTCGCTCTTCTACCTCTTCGGGGTGTCGCTCGTCTACGCGGCCTTTGGGACGCTCCATCTCACCGGCCTGGCACCCTTGCTCGCGCCCGGCGCGGTGTCTTGGCTGGCGCTCGCCCTCATGACCGCGGGCCTCATGGTCAAGACGGCGCTCTGGCCCTTTCACTTCTGGCTGCCGCCCGCCCACGCCAGCGCCCCGGCGCCGGTGAGCGCGCTGCTCTCGGCCCTGGTCGTCAAGGTGTCGTTCTACCTCATCTTGCGGCTCTGGCTCGATGTCTTTGCTGGCGTCCTCAACCCGGCGGCCGCGCAAGTCCTGGGCGCCCTGGGCGCTACGGCCATCCTCTGGGGCTCCTTTCAGGCTATCCGCCAAACGCGGCTCAAGCTGCTCGTCGCCTATTCGACGGTGGCGCAGCTCGGTTACCTCTTCCTGCTCTTTCCGCTAGGGGCATTCTCGGCGGGCCTCCATCACGCTCTAGCCCACGCGCTCGCCAAGGCCGCCATGTTCATGGTCGCCGGGGCCGTCATCCACGCTTGCGGCAGCGACGAGCTCGAGGACATCGGCGGCGCCGCCCGGCGCTTGCCGCTGGCGACGCTGACCTTCGCCCTGGCGGGCTTTACCCTCCTCGGTCTGCCGCCGAGCGCGGGCTACCATTCCAAAGAACTGTTCCTCGCGGCCGTCCACGCCAGCGGTCAGTGGTGGTGGGAGGCGGCGCTCCGCCTGGGCGCGCTGCTGGCGGCGGTCTACCTGGCCCTGGCCCTGCGGCCGCTGCTGGAGAGGGCGGGGGAGGGGGCGAACTTTCGGCGCGTCCCCTGGCCGATGACCTGGGCGCCGCTCCTGCTGGCCCTGCTCGCCGCCCTCTTCGGCCTCCTTCCCCAGGGCACGCTCAGCGGGCTGCTCGAGGTCGGCCGGTGAGCAGGCGTCATCTGCGCGTCGCGCCCTTGCGCCTGGTGGGCTTCACCTTTCTCTGGTGGGTCTTGAGCGAGGGTGTCCTTACGGACTGGCCGCTCGTCTTGCTCTTCGCCCTCCTCGCTACCGCCTCGAGCCTGCTGCTGCTGCCGCCGGGGAGCTTTCGGCTGCGACCCCTCGGCCTCGTGCGCTTCGTCCCCTACTTCCTGTGGCAGTCGCTCCTGGGCGGCCTCGACGTGGCGCGGCGCGCCCTGAGCCCGGCCTTGCCGCTCGCGCCCGGCTTTATCGAGGTGCCTCTTGGCCTGAAGGGCGAGGCGGCCCAGGCCTTTTTCGTGTGGACGGTGAGCCTCCTGCCGGGCACGGCCGGCGCGGAGCTTTTGGGGGGCAGCTTGAAGGTCCACGTGCTTGACGTGGGGCAGAACAATCTGGAGAAGCTGAGGGCGCTCGAGCGCAAGGTGGCGGGATTGTTCGCGGAAGAAGCCTGAGCGGGCGGGTCAGGGCGACGGAGGCCGGTAAGCGCAGGCTTCAAGGTAGACAGCGTGAGTCCTGCTTCCGTCGGCCCCTTGTGCTGAACGTTCAACATGTTTAACATCAAGCTGGAGGTCGGGATGATTGGTGTGAGGCTCGACAAGGAAACCGAAGAGAAGCTCGAGGAACTGGCGCGCCAAACCGGGCGCTCCAAAAGTTACTATGTCCGTGAAGCGCTCACGGAGTATCTTGCCGAACGCGAGGACTATCTGCTTGCCCTGGCACGGCTCGAGAAGCAGGGGCCGCGGGTTTCGCTGGAAGCGCTCGAGCGTGAGCTCGGGCTCGAGGGTTGAGCTGGCGCATCGAGTTCGACGCGGCAGCGGCCAAAGAGTTCAAGGCGCTCGACCGCACCGTGCAGGAGCGCATCCGGCGTTTTTTGCGAGACAGGCTGCTGGTCGCTGGTTGGCGTGTCCTCCCGGGCAATGCCCGGAGTGCGGAAGCCGCAGGTGTGGCGTGGTTTCAAAAGAACCGCTGGGCATGCGGCAAGGCGACCACGGTGCTGGGGGTCAGGGAGGCGGTTACACGGCAGTGATTGTGGATTACCGCCTCGTCTACCGTTGTGCCAAGTGCGGCGCGCAGTGGACCAAGACCGTTTCCGAGACGAGTTAAGGCTCCAAAAGCCCTTCCGGCGGGTCGGTGATGACGACGCGGTCGTCCTCGACCTCGACGTAGGGTGCTTGCAGAGGGACCAGGAACTCGCGCTCGTCGTGCTCGAGCACCAGCACGTCCTGCGCGCCCGCCTCGAACACCTCCGCCACCGCGCCGAAGGGCTTGCCGTCCACGGTGACGGGCAGGCCGATGAGGTCGTCCAAATAGAACTCGCCCTCCTCGGGCTCGGGCAGGGCTCCCTTGGGCGCGAACACCTCGCTGTTGACCAGGCCCTTGGCCGTCTCGACGCTGGTGACGCCCGCCAGATAGAGGACGGGCCGTCCCGAGACCAGGCGCAGCCTCTTGACCCTCCGTTCCCCGAGACCGGCCACGAAGACCGACTCCAGCCTCTCCAGTGCCGCCTCCTCGGCGTCGCCGAGCGGGCGAAAACGAAGCCCTCCCTCGAGCTGAAAGGTCTTGCCGAAGCGCCCCAAGAGCACGTAACCCTCTGGGGTCGGGGTGGTTTGGTCGTTCACAGGCATCGTTGAAATCAAAAATTGAAGATCAAAAATTGAAAAGCCTGTTTTTGATTTTCAATCTTCAATTCTCTACCAGGTTGACGTCTATCTTGCTCTGGCCGTCGGCGGCGGCGCGCGCCAGGGTGCGGATGCTATTGATCACCCGGCCGCCCCGGCCGATGATCCGGCCGGCGTCGCCGGGCGCGCAGCGAATCTCGATAAGGGTCAAGCCCTCCTCCTGCCGCGCCTCGACCCGCAGCTGCGCGGGCTCGGCGACGAGGTTTTGGGCGATGAAGGAGACGAGTTCGGTGGACATGAGCGCAGTATACCCTGATATGCCCTGAGTCCGCTCAGAGACCGGCTAGGCGTGGGCCTCGCTGGTCTTGGCGACGGTGGGACGGCGCTTGGCGAGCACCTTGCCGACCTTGACGCCGGCCTGCTCCAAGAGCCTGACGGTGGTGCTGGTGGGCTGGGCGCCGCTGCCAAGCCAGTACTGGGCGCGCTCGACGTTGATCTTCAAAGGCGTCGCGGTGGTCTTGCGGGGGTCGTAGTAGCCGAGCGACTCGAGGTAGTCCGAGGAGCGCTTTTGCCGCGCGTCCACGACGACCACGCGGTAGTGAGGGTTCTTTTTGGCGCCCATGCGCATGAGACGAATCTTGACCATTTCTTGTCCTCCTGAGGAACTGAGACTTGAGTTTATTTGCCGAGGTTTATTTGCCGAACATAGCAGGGTTAAAGCCGCCGCGGCCAGCCATCTTCTTCATGAGTTTTTTCATCTGCTCGTAGTTTTTCATCAAGCGGTTGACGTCTTGCACGGTGGTGCCCGAGCCGCGGGCGATGCGCTGGCGCCTCGAGGCGTTTAGCAGCCTGGGCTTGCGGCGTTCGGCCTCGGTCATGCTCGAGATGATCGCCTCGACCCGGGCGATCTCGCCCTCGTCGACGCTGGTGCCCGCCGGGATCATCTTGTTGACGCCGGGAATCATCTTGATGAGGTCGGTAAAGGAGCCCATCTTCTTGAGCTGCTTCATCTGGGTGAGCATGTCTTGGAGGTTGAAGTCCTTGAGGCTTCCGGGCTCGTCTACCTCGCCTTCGAGCGTCTTGGCCTTTTCGATAAGGGTGAGCACGTCGCCCATGCCGAGGATGCGCCCGGCAATTCTATCGGGGTGGAATGACTCCAAGCCGTCGATCTTCTCGCTGACGCCGGCGAAGTAGATGGGCTTGCCGGTGACGTGCTTGGCCGACAGGGCCGCGCCGCCCCTGGCGTCACCGTCCATCTTGGTCATGATGAGTCCTGAAACGCCGATGCGCTCGTCGAAGCTGCGCGCTACCGTCAGGGTCTGCTGGCCGGTCATGGCGTCGACGACCAGCATGGCCTCGCTCGGATGGAGCGCGTCCTTGAGCTCGGCGAGCTGGTCCATCAGGACCTCGTCGATCTGCAACCTGCCGGCGGTGTCCACGATGACCAGGTCGCGGTAGTCCTGACGCAGATAGCTGTCCAGGCGCTCCTTGGTGCGCCTTGCGGACTCGCCGTCCTCGACTTCCAAGACGGGCACGCCGATCCCCTTGCCCAGGACGCGGAGCTGGTCGCGCGCGGCGGGACGCTGGGTGTCGGCGGCGACCAGGAGCGGCCTTCTGCCCTGGCTCTTGTACTTGTAGGCCAGCTTGCCCGCCGTGGTCGTTTTGCCGGCGCCCTGCAGGCCCATCATGAACCACAAGTTGCCGTCGCTCCTCAGCGACGGTTGCGCTGCTTTGCCGCCCAGCACTAGGGCGAGCTCGTCCTTGACGATGGCGATGACGCGCTGGTCGGGATTCAAGGACATCAGCACTTCGGAGCCGACCGCCCTCTCCTGAACCCGCTTGGTGAAGTCGCGGGCGACCTCCAAATTGACGTCGGCTTCCAGCAGGGCGATGCGCACCTCGCGGAGCGCCGCCTTGACGTCAGCCTCGCTCAAACGCCCGCGGCCCTTTAAGCCATCGAAGACCGATTGAAGTTTGTCACCTAAACCTTGAAACATTCACACCCTTTGAGGCCTCCAAACAGGCCGTCCCTAAGCGTAGCGGAAAAGGCCGCAAAGGTCAAGAAAAGCCGGCGCAGATTGGCCCCTGACCTCACCGTTCATTTCGACCTGAGCACAGGCTGCTCGCGGGACGAGGGCGCTAGTTGGATGGGCCCGGCTCGGCCAGGGGCGCCAGCTCCCGGCGCAGCTTGCCGACGGCCTTGGTGAGCAGGTCGCGCTCGGTTTCGTCCAGGTTGCCGCGGGTCTTCTCGAGCAGCATCTCGAGCAACTCCAGGCTCTTTTCCGCGGTGCGCCGCGCCAGCAGACCGTCCCTGGCGAGGTGGCGGGTCATGGGGCTATAGGTCTCGCCGAGCACGGCTTCGGCTGAGGCGAGGACGGACTGGACGAGGCCGACGAAGTGGGGATTGGGCATACTCTAAAAGAGTCCCTCCTGAACGGCATTGTCGATGAGCACCCGGGCCGGCTTCTCGCCGAGGGCGTCGAGCGCCGCCTTGAGCTCCTTGACGTCTTGCCACATCAGCCACTTGGGGCTGCCCTTGTCGCGGCTCGAGTTGCGGAGCAAGTAGGAGGGGTGAAACATCGGAAAGACCCTGATGCCGTGCCACTCGAACCACTTGCCGCGCGTCTTGGTGATGCCGTCTTTGGTCTTGACGAAGTGCTGGGTGGGCACGTTGCCCAAGGTGACGATGATCTGCGGGCGGATAAGCTGAATCTGGCCGATGAGCCAGGGCTCGCAGGCGGCGATCTCCTCGGGCTTGGGATTGCGGTTGCCCGGTGGGCGCGACTTGACCATGTTGGCGATATAGACATCGTTGCGAGCGATGCCGCCGGACTCGAGCACCTTGTCGAGGAGTCGTCCGGAGCGGCCGACGAAGGGGCGGCCGGTCAGATCCTCCTCCTCGCCCGGCCCCTCGCCGACGATCATCAGCTGGGCGTCCTCGTCGCCCTCGCCAAAGACGATGTGCGTGCGCGTCTCGTGCAGAGGGCAGCGCGTGCAGGTGCTGGCCTCGCGCTCAAGCGCTGGTAAGTCCATCTTTTCCTCCGGTCGCTGGGTCTAAGCCTGGCTCTAGCGTAGAGCTGGGTATAGGATCAAGGTTCGGCACAGCCACGATTATAGCCCTGACCGGCGGGCAGCGCCTTGGCTTACGACGCTGCCCGCTCACACGCTTCAAAAGGCTCGGGGCTTAGCCTGCCATGTTCGTCTTTGCGCGTGATCATCCCATAGCGCTCGCCCACCGCTTACGCCTCTTTTGCGGGCAAAACCACCATTGTACCGGTATACATTGTATTGGCGCCTAGTATTGGCGCCTGCTGCGCTTGAGGGCACCTGCCCGAGGACTTTCTGCCGGCAACAGTGTAGACTGGACTAGCATTCGCCTAGAGGTTTCCCCTCTAAAATCACAGTGAATGGCCTTTTAGGATAGGAGGAAGTTATGAACCGGTCAAGCCGCTTGTTCCTTCCGCTCTCACTACTGGTCCTGGTCCTCTTTCTGCCACCGGCGCTCGCCGCCGCCCCACCGGCTCCCGCCGACCCCATGGCGGCACCCGCCGATCCCTTTGACGCGCCCCCGGCGATGGCCATGCTTCGCGTTGCGCACCTTTCCCCAAACGCGCGAGAGGTGAGCATCAGCCTGAGCAGGGACGACGAGACGGCCGCGCCAAGCCTGGAGGAACTCGAGGATCTCGACTACGGAGAGGTCTCGGATTACCTCGAGCTTCCCTCGGGAGGCTACACCGTCAGCCTTACCGCCGCCGACGACGAGGACAGCGTCACCATCACGGAAGCCATCAACCTAGGCGCCGATAACTACCACACGCTAGCGATCCTCGGCCTCGTCTTGGCCGGCATCGATGATGAAGAGGCGGAGGGGGGCGGCTTTTTCGACTGGCTGAGCGGCCTCTTCACGGGTGAAAGGGCCCGAGACCGCGACGCGCTGGGTCTGCACTTGGCGCTCTTCAACGACGACCTCGACGGCGCCTTTGCGGCCAATGAAGCCAGGCTTCGGCTTGTCCACGCGGCTCCCGGTTTGGGCGACTTGGATCTCGTTTCCGCAACCGAGCTCGAAGTGATCATCGACCGTCTCTCCTTCGGCAATGCCAGCGGCTATCAGAACGCGACCATGGTCGCCGACCTCGAAGTCCACCCTACCGCCTCGCGGGCCGTGCTGATCGATCTCTCCGATGAGGAAATCGGGACGGGCATGGTCAACACCATTTTTGTCATCGGCACGCCGGTCGTGGAGCTTCCGCACGAGGCCGTGGTGGTTTCGGATGCGCCGCGTGTCGCTCCGCTCGAGCCCGCCGACCCTGTCACCGATCCTGCCACCGCCCCTGCTGCCGTCCCGCCCGCGGATCCCGCCGCCGCTCCGCCCGCCGCGCCGGTGGAGCCCGCCCCACCGACCGAACCGGATGACGAAGAAGCCGACGAAGAGGTAGAGGAAGACGAAGAGGTAGACGAAGAGATTGAGGAGACAGTGCAGGTCTCGCTTGTCGACGGCGCCATCGAGATGCCGTCCACTGTTTCCGCCGGTCGCGTCACCTTCGAGATCACCAACGACGGCAGCATGGAGCATGGCTTCGAAATCGAGGGCGAGGGCCTCGAGGAAGCGCTCGCGGAGACCCTCGAGCCCGGCGAGTCGGCGACGCTCACGGTCGAGTTGCAGCCTGGCAGCTACCGGGTCTACTGTCCGGTAGGCGATCATGCCGAAGAGGGCATGGAAGTCGAGCTCGAGGTGACCGACGAGTGAGGCGAGACTGACGAAGGGGTGGAGGAAACGGAAGAAACAGAAGCAGCGCCTCACCCAGTTGGGTGAGGCGCTTGTTGCTCGGCATTCGCACAGCGCTTGACGAATACCCGGTGCCTCATCAAGGACTGCATTGCCTTCCTTGAACAGTGCGCGCAAGCGCATACTCTGAGACACAGTCGTCGCAGTGATGCTCACGCATCTCTTACAGCGCCGTTCAGTACGGGACCTAGCGGGTTTTGAACGCTCCCTGGGCGAGCGTCGGCCGCTGGTTGCGCACCTCGCGCCGCACCTTGGGGTCTAGGCCGATCATCAGGAAAAAGTTCTCGAGGGCGTTCTCCTGGCCCTTGACCTCGGCGTGCTGGTCCTCGGCCGTGCCTGTCACGAAGGGGAGTTCGCGGTAGCGCTCGAGGGCTTCGCGGACCACCTCGCCGGGCCCCTGGCTCTCGGCGATGGTGGTAAGCGCCGCGTAGATGTCGCGGCGCGCCTCGGCGTGCCGCTTAAAGGCCTCGGGATGACTCGTCTCGGCCGCGCGCAAGACGTCTTGCTTGGCGATGCGCCGGTAGTGCTTGAGACCCCGCATGATCTCCTCCGAGCTAAGTACGACCTTGACATCCATCAACGCACACTCCCTTCGCCATGACGGCCTCCAACGGGCGGACGGTTACGGAACAGGATGCTCAAATCCCTGACTCGGCAGGACACCTTGTCAGCCGGTAGTGGGTTAGCCGGTATTGGGTAGGAAACATTGTTAGCCAGTATATGGTGAGTCCCGAACCCTGTCAAATCCCTGGCCAAAAGAGAAAGTGCGTCTCTGACGCGAAAGCTGGAGCTTTATCGCGGCTTTTCGCGCGGGCGGCGTGCTTTAGGCCTTGAGCTTTTTGACGGGCACCGGAGGCAGCGCGCCTCCCTCTAGAAGGTCACCGCGATAGCGGGTGAGCGCGGCGATGTCACTCTGTTCGGTAGCATAGCCACAGCAGCGGCACTCGAGCTCGCTGTAGCCCTCGCTAAACTCATAGGTGACGGTGTCGGCGCTGCCGCACTCGGGGCAGATATCGCCTTGTTCGAGACCTTCGGCGTCCCAACTCATGGTCACAGTCTAGCCGAGCGGGAGGCGCCTTGTGAAGAGCGCCGTGACGGGGCGTTAGACTGAGGGCATGAGCTACCCCATCACTTGGATTCGTGCGCAGTACCCTGCCCTCGCCCACGCTACCGTCTTTCTCGACAACGCCGCCGGGGCGCAGGTGCCCCAGCAGGTGATGGCGGCCTTCACCGAGACGCTCACCTACCGCAACGCCAACAAGGGCGGCGCTTTTCGCGAGTCGCGGGAGATAACCGTACTCAAGGAAGCGGTGCGGGAGAGGGTCGCACGGTTTATCGGCGCGGCCTCGCCCGACAGCGTCGTCTTCGGGCCCAACAGCACCACCCTCTGCGAACTGCTCGCGGCTGCCTGGGGGGCCGTCTTGAGGCCGGGTGACGAGGTCATCGTCAGCGAGCTCGACCACCACGCCAACGTAGACCCCTGGCGGCGACTCGCTTCACGCGGCGTCGTGGTCAAGACCTGGCCCACCCGGGGTGACGAGGCGAGGCTCGAGCTCGCCGACTTGGAGCCCCTGCTCTCGCCCAGGACCAGGATTCTCGCCATGACCGCCGCCTCCAACGCGCTCGGGACGCTCACGGAGGTGCGCGGCGCGGGGGAGAGGGTGCATGCGGCGGGCGGCCTGGTGATGGTGGACGCCGTCCACTACGCCCCGCATCACCTGCCCGATGTGCAGGAGCTGGGCGCGGACATGCTGATGTTCAGTCCCTACAAGGTCTTCGGCCCGCACCTGGGGGTGCTCTATCTGAGCGAGGCGGTCCTCAGCCGCCTACCCGCGCCGCGCCTGGCCTTTTTGCCGGACGGCGAGCCTGTCGCCTGGGAACCCGGCACCCAAAACCACGAGGCCATCGCGGCCTTTGGCGCGGTCTTCGACTACCTGAACGAGGCGGGCCGGGAGATGGGTCTGGGCGGCGAGGGCCGCGCGCTCTGGGCGAAGGTTTTTGCTGCCTTTGCCGAGCACGAGCGCGGTCTTGCCGAGAGGATGCTGGGGGGGCTGCGCGAGCTGGGCGCCGAGCTCTACGGCCTTCCGGGGACGGAGGGCCGCACCGCCACCTTGTCGTTCAACCTGCCGGGCCGCGCGCCGCGCGAGGTGGCGGAGGCTTTGGCGGCAGAGAACGTCGCCGTCGCCAGCGGCCACTACTACGCCTATGAGCTGATGATGCACCGCCTGGGTCTGGCGGAACGGGGCGGCGCGGTGCGGGCGAGCGCCCTGCACTACACCAGCGAAGACGACTTGGAGCGCTTTCTGAGCGCGCTGGCTAGACTTTCACCTTCCTAGCGTCCTCCAAGAGCTCTCGCGCGTGCGCGCGCGCCGTCTCGGTGACGGCGCCGGAGAGCATGCGGGCCAGCTCCTCCTCGCGCCGCTCCCGCTCGAGCCGCTCGACGCGGGTGACGGTGCGGCCGTCCTGCTCGAGCTTGGTGACGAGAAACTGACAGTCGGCGAAGGCCGCGACCTGCGGCAGGTGGGTGACCACCAGGATCTGGCGGTCACGAGCGAGCGCCTTTAGGGTCGCGCCGACGGCGCGGCCCATCCCACCGCCTAGACCAGCGTCCACCTCGTCAAAGGCGAGCGTCGCCACGTCCGAGCCCGTCACCACGTTGAGCCCCAGCATCACCCTCGACAGCTCGCCACCCGAGGCCACCGCCGCGAGCGGCGCGGGCGGCTCGCCCAGATTGGCGGAGAAGAGAAAGGTGACGCGGTCCTTGCCGTGCGGGCCCAAGGCGCCCAGCGGGCTCAGCACCACCTCGAAACGGGCGTTGGGCATGCCCAGGCCGCGGATCTCCTCGGTGACCTGTTTGCCGACCCTATCCGCGGCGCGGCCCCGGGCCGCGCTCAGGGCGGCGGCCTCGGCGCTGAGCCTCTCCTCGAGCGCGGCGAGTTCAGCCTCTAACTCCCCCACCCGCTCCTCGGTGCCGGTTAGCTCGCCTCGCTCGTCGCCCGCCACCTGGCGAAAGGCCAGCACCGCCGCTATGCTCTCGCCGTACTTGAGCTTGAGCCTTTCCAGCAGTGCCTGGCGGGCCTCGAGCGTCTCCAAGCGGTGGGGGTCGGCCTCGAAATCCGCCAGAAAGTCGGCGACCTCGCCGGCGATCGCCTGCAGGCCCGTTATCGCCTCTTGCAGCTCCGCCGCCAGGGTGTTCAGGTGCGCGTTGTAGCGGCCGGCGAGCTCGAGTTGCCGCTGCGCCTGAGCGACCTTGTCCACCGCGCTGGCCACCGCGCTGGCCTCCGCGCTGGCCTCGCCCTCACAGAGGAGGGTGACGGCCGCCCCCGCGCCGCTGACGATGCGCTCGGCGTGGCGCAGGGTCTGGAGCTCGCCCCTGAGCTCCTCTTCCTCGCCGGCGCGCAACTGGGCAGCGTCGATTTCGGCGATCTGGAAGTCGAGCATGTCGAGGCGCCGGGCGCGCTCGCGCCAAGCGTCCTTGAGGCGCCCCACCTCCTCCTGCAAGCCGCGGTAGCGCCCATAGCCCTCGCGGTAGCGCGCCAGGGTCGCCTGCGTGCCCTTGTCCAGGACCCGGTCGAGGAGGCGGCGCTGCTCGGCCGCTTCCAAAAGGGTCTGTGAGGCGTGCTGGCCGTGGATGGCGACGAGGCTGCCGCCGCGCTCGGCGAGCTCGCTCACGGTGACGACCTCGCCGTCGAGCCGCGCCGAGGAGCGGCCGCTCGCCTGCAGGCGCCGCGTCGCCGACTCGAGCTCGCCGCTGGAAAAGAAGCCCTGGATGAGCGCGCCTTGGGCGCCCGCGCGGACCATGCCGAGGTCGGCGCGCCCGCCGATCAGCAGCGCCAGGGCGTCGATCAGGATCGACTTGCCCGCGCCCGTTTCGCCGGTGAGCACGTTGAGCCCCGGCGAGAACTCGACTCTGAGCGCGTCCACGATGGCAAAATCCTTGAGCTCGAGGGCCTTCAACACGGCCTAAGTATACGGTCTAAGGATTCTAGGGATAAGGATTCTAGGGTTAAAGGTTCCAAGGGATAAGGTGCGCGGCGCCTCCAGGGCGTGATGCCGGCTATACTGGGGCATGCCGAACGAGACCAAGGCCAGCCGCTACGTCGAGTGCCCCCGCGACTCCTGGCAGGGCTTCGCGAGGGTGATTCCCACCGAGAGCAAGCGCGCCTACCTGCGGGCCCTCCTGGACGCGGGCTTCCGCCACCTCGACCTCGGCTCTTTCGTCTCGCCCAGGGCCGTGCCGCAACTCGCCGACACCGAGGGGGTGCTGCGCGGCCTGGAGCGTCCCGAGGACGCCGATTTCCTCTGCATCGTCGCCAACGAGCGCGGCCTCGAGCGGGCGCTCGCGGTGCCCCAGGTCTCCAGCGTCGGTTACCCGCTGTCCGTCAACGACAGCTTTCAGCGGCGCAACACCAACCGCAGTCTGGCCGACTCTTGGCCGCTCGCCCGGAGGATGTCGGGGCGGGCGGCGGCGGGTGGGCTCGGCTTCGTCGTCTACTTGTCGATGGCCTTCGGCAACCCCTACGGCGAGCCCTGGCAGCCAGAAGACGCGGCTGGGGCGGTCGCAAGGCTGCGCGCCTTGGGCGTCACCCGCATCGCCCTGGCGGACACGGTGGGCACGGCGACACCCGAGCGCTTGCGGGCCGTCTTGGCGGCGACGGACGCGCCCGAGCGCCTGGGCCTGCACCTGCACGCCCGGCCGGACGCCTGGCAGGAGGGGCTCGAGGTCGCCTTGGCTCACGGTCTGACCTGGCTCGAGGGTGCCCTGGGCGGGATCGGCGGCTGTCCCTTCGCCGCCGACGCGCTGGTGGGCAACCTGCCGACCGAGCGCGTCTTGCCCTGGCTTGAAGCTAAAGGCTACGACATGGGAATCGGCCCGCTGGGAGCCTTGGCTGAGCGAGCCGTTATCTTAGAGAACAGCTACGGCCGGATGTAGCGCGCCGGGTCTAGCGTGGGCTCGAGCGGTCGAGCTCCTCCGCGGCGGCCTCGAGCACGAGCTCGCGTGTCCTGCCCAGGCTTTCATAGACTTTGGCGCCCGCCGCCGCCACGTGACCGCCGCCGCCGAGCTTCACGCACACGGCTTGTGCCGAGGCCTTGCCGCGGCTCCGCACCGAGATCTTGGTGTGATCCTCCTTTTCTTTTAGAAAGATCGCCAGCTCGGTGCCCTCGGCGTAGCGGATCAGGCCCACGTAGTCGTCCGAGTCGTCATCGCTGGGGCCGATGCTGCGGATCATCTCCTGGCTGAGCAGGGCCAGGGCGACGCGGCCGCCCAGGGGGAACTCGAGGGTGGTGAGCACCTTGGCCATCATCCGGAAGTAGTCCGGGTGGCGCCACTGCAGGCGGTCGGTGAGCGCCGCGTAGTCCACGCCGCAAGCGATCAGCTCGCCGGCGTCGCGCAAGACGCCGGGCGTGGTGTTGGTGAAGCGGAAGTTGCCGGTGTCGGTGAGGATGCCGGTCAGGCAGGGCGTGGCGATGGCGGCGGTCCAAGGCACGCCCATCGCGTCGATGATGTCCTTGACCATCTGCGCGGTGGCGGCGCGGCCCGGCTCGACGCAGGCGAGGTCGCCGTAGCGGTCGTTGGTCCCGTGGTGGTCCACGTTGACGACAAAGGCGGCCTCGTCTACCGGCGCACCCTCGGCCCGGCCCTTCTCGGCCGAGTCGAGCACGGCCAGCAGGGTTCCCTCGGGCAGGCTTTCCAGCGGCGGTGACAGCTCGCCCTCCTCGACGAGAAACTCGAGAAAGCGCGGCGGCGTCATGGGCAGCGTCGTCTCCTTGCCCAGGCTGTCCAGGGCGCGCTTTAGGGCCAGCGAGCTGCCGAGCGCGTCGCCGTCGGGGTCTACGTGGCCGATGATGACGATGGCACCGGACCAGCCCTTCAGGGTCTCGGCGATGGCCGTTATTTTCGCGTGGTAGTCTCGCTCGCCGCGGTTGTCGGCCTTTGCGGGCGTGGTGGTGAGAGTGGTCATAGGCTGCACTATACCCGCCCGCCGGCTGCCCTTCTACCTCGGGTATGACCGGGCAGACGGCTAGGGCAGGAGCGGGTAGAAGGGTAGCACCGGGTACGGCCAAACCGAGTCCCAAGCCCTAGACTTCTTACATTATGGCAAGTCCTGTTCTTCGCTACCGCATCGTGCTGCTCTTGGCCTTTCTTCTCTACGCGCTCTACTGGGGCCTGACGGCAACCCCCACCGTCGCCCAGCGCACGCCGTTCTCGCCTCCGAGCTTGCCTAGCGTGGTCTTGCCGGAGGGCATGCTCGCGGAGATCTACGAGACGGCCAGGCCCGCCACGGTGAGGATCGAGGGCCGTGACGAGCGCTTTCGGCGACGGCCGCAGGGCATCGGCACGGGCTTCTTCGTGTCGGAGGGTGGCCTGCTGCTGACGGCTTACCACGTCATCGACGGGCAGAACTTCCTCTCCGCGGTCACCGCCGACGAGAGCCGCTACCGCCTCGAGCTCATCGGCTTCGACGCCGCTCTAGATCTGGCGCTGCTGCAAGCCTCCGCCCGCGGGCCCGTGCCCTTCTTGCCGCTCACCGACGACGAGCCTTCGGTCGGCGAGATGGTGGTCGCCATCGGCAACAGCCGCGGCGACTTTTTGCAGCCGCGCTCGGGGACGATCACCCAGCTCCGGGTGGACCCATCGCGGGCGTCCTTCGTTTCGGGCGCGCTCGAGCTGACCAACGCGCTCGCGCCCGGCGACTCGGGCGGCCCGGTGATCAACGAGGCGGGCGAGGCCATCGGCGTGGTCTCCTATATTTCCTTTCGTCCCGGCGACAACCTCCCGCAGGAGATGCCCGACATGCCGGTCGCGCCGCTGCCGCCCGGCGGCGCGAGGGACTTCGCCTCCTACGCCGTGCCGATTCTGCGCTCGAGCGAAATCTTTCAAGAACTCCAGGCCGGGGTGCAGCGCGACGTGCCTGTGGTGGGTTTCGTGTCGATAGGCGACTACGATCCGCGCCTCTCGAGGGAACGGCCGCTCGGACCTCTGGCCGGTGCCATCGTCGGGGACGTCGTCTCGGGCAGCCCCGGTGAGGAGGCCGGTCTGCTGCCGCCCCGCGAGGTGACGCAGTACAACGTCTTCGGCCAGGAGGTCGGAGAGCGCACGCTTTACGACGTCATCGTCGCTATTGACGGCACGCGCACCCAAAACTTCGTCGAGGTCGAGGCGGCGATTCGCAGCTACCGTGTTGGTGACACCATCACCTTGAGCGTACAGCGCGGCGACGAGACCGCCCTGCTCGAGCTGACCTTGGCGCCGCGCGCCACCGTGCGGTTCAGGTAGAGCACAAACAGGAACATAAGCGGCGAGTCCGGTTTTGCGCTTGACGGTTGTGTCGTGTTTGAGTGGTGGGCGATAGTGGATTTGAACCACTGACCTCGTCGTTATCAGCGACGCGCTCTAACCGACTGAGCTAATCGCCCAAGCGTTACGGAGTGTATCACTTCGGCGCGCGCGGGTCAACCGCTTGTAATGCGCGCCCGCCCGGAGGATCGTGTTCGAGGAGTGGGCAGGGTGAAAGCCGCCGCGGCCTCGACTGTAGACTTTGCGACCATAGACTATAACCATAGACTATAATCGCCTCATCGTGATGCTCCTCGCCGCTATCCTGATGCTGTGTCCTACCGGAGGCCGCGCGTGAGCGACGAGAAGAGCCGCTTCACCCGCCTTTTCTTAAAGGCGGAAGGGCACTTCGACACCCTGCGGCGCTACCGGCGGCGGCGCTACGGCATCACCCGGTCGCTGGAGATCGTGCCCTACCTCGGCTACGGCTCGCTCGAGAAGGTCTTCGTCAAGGGCCGCGTCCTGGAGGACAAGGGCATCTCCCAGGCCAGTCCGGGCGACTCGCGCTGGCGCAACCTGGTCAACACCTACAAGCGCTTTATCTCCGACGAGGTGCCGGAGGCCGCGCTCGAGGTCGCCTTCGACGGCCACACCACCAGCGTCAGTACCGACGCCAAGGGCTACTACAGCCTCTGGCTCGAGCCCCCCCGGCCGCTCGCCGGCGCGGGTCCCTGGCTCGAGGTCGAGGTCAGGCTGCGGGGTATGGCCCAAGGCGTGAAGGCGCCCGTGCTGGTGCCGCCGCAGAGCGCGCAGTTCGGCGTCATCAGCGACATCGACGACACCGTGGTGCAGACCGGCGCCACCAAGTGGTTCCGGGTCGTCACCACGGTGCTCTTCGGCAACGCCCGCACGCGCCTGCCCTTTAGGGGGGTGGCGGCCTTCTACCGGGCCTTGCAGGAGGGCTGCGAGGGCACGGGCTTCAACCCGCTCTTCTACGTGTCGAGCTCGCCCTGGAACCTCTACGACCTGCTCCTCGACTTCTTCGAGGTCGAGGATATCCCCATCGGCCCTCTCATGCTCCGCAACTGGCGCGACTCGGCCGAGAGCAGCCTGATCCCCAAGGAGCACGGCCCCTTCAAGCGCGCCACCATCCGCCAGATCATGGACACCTTTCCCGACCTGCCCTTCATCCTCATCGGCGACTCGGGCCAGGAGGACCCCGAGATCTACCGCGACATCGTGAGCGAGTACCCCGGCCGCATTCTGGCGGTCTACATCCGCAACGTGAGCGGCGTCTCGGCCCGCTCGGCCGACGTGCGGGCCCTGGCCTACCAGGTCAAGAAGGCGGGCAGCAAGCTGATCCTCGCCAACGACACCCTGGCGGCCGCGAAGCACGCGCTCGCCCAGGGCTGGATCTGCGCCGGCGCCCTCCCCACCATCAAGGCGCGCAAGGAGGCGGACGAGTTCCGCCCTCAGGCGCCGTCGGTGCCGGTGGTCATCGAGGGCGAGGAGGAGTGGGTGGCGGTGAGAAACGAGTAGGTCACGGCTTTCCCCTCGAGCCTTTGCAAGCTGGCGCTGTGGCGCTCACGGTGCCAGCCCTTATAGTGAGGGCATGGTAGAGAGGCTCTTGCTCGCAAAACCGCGCGGCTTTTGCGCGGGCGTGGTGATGGCGATTGAGGCCGTCAAGGAAGCCGCCGAGGCGCAAGAGGGCTTGGCGGTCTATCACGCCATTGTTCACAACAACACCGTGGTGGACAGGCTCGAGAAGGACCACGGCGTGCATTTCGTGGAAAGGTTGTCGGAACTCGAGGCGGCGAGCAAGAACCGCAAATTAACGGATACCGTGGTCTTTTCGGCGCACGGCGTCAGCCCGGCGGTGCGCGAGGAGGCGGCCTCTTTAGGCCTTGCCACCATCGACGCCACCTGCCCGCTCGTCACCAAAGTCCACAGCGAGGCCAAAAAGTACGCTCGCGCGGGCTATCACATCCTGCTTATCGGCGACTCGACGGCGCACCAGGAGGTTATCGGCACCAGGGGCGAAGCACCCCAGCAGACCACGGTGGTGAGCGTGGTAGGTAACCGCAAACACGACCCGGCGTTAGAGGACCCCCGCACCGTCACCGTCCCCGACCCGGACAAGGTGGTGGTGCTCACCCAGACGACCCTCTCGGTGGACGATACCATGAGGACCATCGAGATTTTAAGGGAGCGCTTTCCAAGCTTGCTCGTGCCGCCTAGTGACGACCTTTGCTACGCCACCAAGAACCGCCAGGACGCCGTCAAAGGCATCGCCCCCCATGTCGAGCTGTTTTTAGTGGTGACGAGCGACTACTCATCGAACGGCATGCGGCTTTTGGAACTCGCCGGCGACCTCTGTGGCAACGCCAAACGCATCGAGAGCGCGGGCGACATTCAGGAGGCGTGGCTGGAGAATGTGTATGCCGTCGGCGTGACCTCGGCGGCCTCGACCCCCGACGACCTGGTGCAGGACATCGTCGCCTACTTCAGGGCGCGCAACGCTGGGCTCGAGGTGCTCGAGGAGGGCGAGTGGGAGAACATTGCCTTCCGCAAGCCCAAGCGCGTGCCCGCGCCGATAATGAAAGGCTGAAAGAAGTAACCCGTGACCGATAGGCCCATTTTCTGGGTAGGTACTTCTCGAGAAGATATTCGTAGTTTTCCAGAAGAGGCGCGGCGTAAGGCAGGTGTTCAACTCAGGGCTTTGCAGCGTGGCGAGATGCCTTTGGATTTCAAACCGATGATCTCTGTCGGTCAAGGCGTTCAGGAAATTCGCATTCGTGTTGAAGGTGCCTACCGCGTCTTTTACGTCGCCAAGTTTGAAGAGGCGGTTTATGTGCTGCACGCTTTTCACAAAAAGACAGCGCAAACCTCGAGGAAAGACATTGAAGCCGGGCGGAGCCGTTATCAGGATATGCTACAGTACCGTCAGGAGCAGGGGAGGTAGCCAATTATGTCGGTCACGCGAGGTGACGAAAACGTCTATAAGGATTTGGGATTTGACGTTGAAGAGGCGGAGGGCCTTAAGATTCGTGCAGATTTGATGCTAAATGTGCGTAAGTACATAGAGGAGCGTGGTTGGACACAAGCACAAGCAGCCGAATTTTTTGACGAGACGCAGCTCCGAATCAGCAACTTGATGAACGGTGACATCAGCCATTTTAGCATTGACAGGCTCGTCAGCATGCTGGCTCGAGCTGGGATGCAGGTGAGGTTGCAAGTTGAGTCGAAAGCGGCCTGAGGCGAGTGGGAGAACATTACCTTCCGCAAACCCAAGCGCATGTCGGCATAAGCAGCTAAGGGTTAAGAAGGCTATGCGCCTGCCTCGAAGGTTTCGAGGAACTGCTCGAGCCTCTCCCCGAAGTCTTCCTTAACTTTCCTATAGTTTTGCGCTACCCGATCAGGTGGTGTACGATTGTGAGACACGCAATTACGCAGTTTTTCAACTGCGTCCAGGCGCTCCTGTAATGAAGCCAGAAAGTCTTGGTCAGCTTCATTAAGAACCGGCACGCGCTCTAGCTCACTTCTCAGCGACTCAAAACTATCGGTCTTGCGTACAAGTGCCAGCAAATCATCCATTTTGGTTACGGGTTTACGCTGATTTAGGTTGATGTACTGACTAAACAGCAGGTGGAAAAACTCATTTTCGTAACGGTTGCGCAATTGTCCTTTCATCTGGTTTTTCCTTGTCGGCAACGGTAACATTTTCCTCACGCAGCAGATCATAATAATCATCGCGGTAGGCGGCCAAGTAAACGACGGAAAGTGCTTTGCGTAGTCGCATCTCCAGAACAAACAACTCGCGCATGTAGCTCAAGTTTTCTTCTATACTCCGCGTGGTCAAGGATGACACTTTTGAAGGGTGAGTAGTCAGGAGTCAGTACCCTCTGTATCCTTGGCGCGCCAAGGACGCGTCCTTGGGGTCCGCAGCCAAGGAGCATAATACCCTCAGGGGCACAAGAGGGCATAAAGAGCCAGAATAGGAGCGTTCTGCTTTGCTTTTCTCCTGAATTCTGGATTCTTGCTTCTGACTCCTTTTAAGCATAATGTAGCTTTCGGAAAGTCTTATCTCTAGCCGCGCGGAGTATAATGACTGTAGGGAAGAAAATCGGTGTTGCCGTTAAGCGCGCCTTAAGGCTCCAGCAGTTCTCTTGCCATCTTCCTGCCCTCATCGGTCAGCCTCAGCAAGTCCCCTTGAGGCGCCTCAAAATGAGGCCGCGCCTGAGGCTCCCCCGCAAGACCGCTTCGGCTTGCAGCGGGCTCCAGCGCAGCTGGGTCCGGAGGGCCACGGCGTGGTTCTCTTCGGCCTGCTCGAGCCCAGTCTAGCATTCCGGTGAACATCAGCGCGTGGCGGTCCAGGGCTCGAGCACCTCTCGCGCCAGCGCCCGCCCCGCCTCGGTGAGGTAGAGCATCCCGCCCTGGCCCTCACGCTTGATCAGGCCGCGCGCTAGGCCCCGCCGCAAGGTCGCCTCGGCCTTGGCGGCGTCCCAGCGCAGGTGGCTCTCCAGGGCCGGCTGCGCGTTCTCGCGCGCCTGCGCCCTGTCC
>JALZLY010000182.1 GCA_030858465.1 Deinococcota bacterium | reverse complement strand
AGCGCGCCGGCGCGCTCGGCCAGGGCCGCCGCCTGGAGGGGGTCGCCGGCCAGGACGGCCACCTGGTAGCCGGGTGCTTCGGCCTCGAGCGCGAGCTGAGCGGCGACGGTGCGGAGGAGCGCGCTGCTATCGAGCCCCAGCCGCTCCGCCTGGGTGGCCAGCCGGCCGGCGAGGCTGCTCATCAAAGCGGCGGTGTGGTCGAGCGGCGGCTTCTCGGCCACGCGGGTGCCCGCCTTTTTGCGCTGGGTGAGCCAGCCCACCCGCTCGAGCGCCCCATAGGCCGCGGCGACGGTGTTGGCATTGACCGACACCTGCGCCGCGAGCTCCTTCACCGTGGGGAGTGCCTGGCCGGGCTCGAGCACCCCACAGATGATCAAGACGCGGAGTTGACCGGTGATCTGCTCCCCGATAGCCAGCGGACTCTGCTTGTCGATGTTGAGCATCATAGGTCAATATACTGCTCAGCTAGTATTTACGTCAAGTTCTAGTGCTTGAAAGGCTAAAAGTGGAGAATATTAACCACAGTTCAATAGAATTGTTTTCCTAGCGTTGGGGTGCAGCTCGATGAGCGGCAGGGGAAGCTGAACGTCGAGGCGGAGGTGCAGGCCGAGATGCTCTCCGACCACCGCCTCGAGCATCTGCTAGACTCGGGCATGACCCACTGGCTACGGGGTATTCGCGGCGCGACGACGGTAGAGCGGGACGAACCCGGACTGATTCTCGAGGCGACCAGGGAACTCCTCTCGGAGATGCTCACGGCCAACGGCATCGACGACTTCGAGCCCATCGCCGGTATCTTCTTTACCACCACCCCGGACTTAAAGAGCACCTTTCCCGCCGAGGCCGCGCGGCAACTCGGCATGAACCTGGTGCCGCTCCTTTGCAACCAGGAGATTCCGGTGCCGGGCCGCCTCGAGCGGGCCGTCCGGGTGATGATGCAGGTGAACACCCCCAGGGCGCAAGCCGAGATGCAGCACGTCTACCTGAGGGAGGCCAAGGCGCTCAGGCCCGACCTCGTCAGCGCCCAGTAAAGCGGTTGGCGGCAGGAGAAATTCATCAAGGGCAGGCAGCGTGCTAAACTGCGGCATCGAGGTGCTTATGTCCACCGTAGGACGTCAAACCGTGGGACATCAAACCGTGGGACATCAACAGGTCAAGCCAGTCACTGCTGAGGAACTGCTGCACATGCCGGGCGACGGCTTTCGCTACGAACTGGTCAGGGGGGAACTCAAGAAGATGGCGCCGGCCGGAGGTGACCACGGCTTTATCGCCCACGATATTCCCGGCCCTCCGGATTTGGCTGTGGAAGTGATCTCGCCCAGCGACAGGTATAGCGAACTCCAGGAGAAGGTTATGGCTTGGCTCGAGGCCGGAACGCGCATGGTGCTGGTGTCGACCCGCGCAGGTGCACCGTGACGGTCTACCGGCCGCCAGCGGAGTTCGAGGTCTTGACTGAAGACGGGATCGTCGAAGGCGGTGAGGTCGTCCCCGGCTGGAAGCTGCCGCTCAGCGACTTGTTCGGCTGAATCCTCGAGCATAGCGAGCTGCACGTGGTCGATACCTAACATCATTCTCAAATCACTCGTCCCGCCACTCCTTGACGGGCACGAGCATACCGCCGTCGACGGTCGCCTGTTTGATGCCGTGGTTGCGGCCCAGGCTGATCTCAATAACCGCCTGGTCGAGCGATTTGGAGCCCAGCAAGACCTTGCGCACGAAGTAGCCGCCGCCCTGCGGGCTCATCTCGCTCGTTTTGGAGATGCGCACGGCGATGACCTCGCCGCTCTTGTCGGTGCGCACCCGCGCCAGCAGGAAGTTGCCGTCATGCTTGAAGTTGGGGTTGCCGCGACGAAAGAACATGCCCCACTCTACCGCGCGAGGCGGAGGGAGGCCAAGCGCTAATCGGTCGCTTGCGCCGCCCGCAGCCGCGTCATGAACTTCTTGTGGGGGCGGAAGATGAGGACGGCGGCCAGGCCCAGGAGGCCGACCGCCAGGAGCCCCCAACGCGGCCCCAGCCGGCCCACGAGCTGCGAAACGAGCAGCGCCCCGAAGGGCACGAAGCCCGCGAAGACGAGCATGTAGATGCTCATGACCCGGCCGCGCAGGGCGTCGGGCACGAGCAACTGGACGGTCGCCTGGGCGTTCACCGTGGTGAGGATCATGCCGAGGCCGCAGGCGACCAGGGCCAAGGCGGCCACCGGCAGGTTCGGGCTCATCACGAAGGCCAAAAAGGCCAGGCTGAGCAAGAGGGCGCCCCGGCGCATGAGCATGAGCCGGTCGCCGTCGCCGTAGGCGGTGTTGACGCCGAAGGCGAGGATGGCGCCCAGGCCCAGGCTCGAGAGCAACAGGCCGAGACCGCCGATCTCGAGCCCCAAGGCCTGCCGCGCGAAGAGCGGCACGATCATCTGGAAGTTGACGATGGTCAAGGACAGCGCCCCCGCCAGCATCGTCGCCAGCCTCACCTCGGCCTGGCCCCAGACGTAGGCGAGGCCCTCCCTTATCTCCGCGAAGACCCGGTGCGGCCTCGCCGCTTGCCGCGGCACCCTCAAGTTCCAGATGGCCGCGATGACCACGGCAAAGGAGAGCGCGTTGAGGGTGATCGCCGGGCTGTAGCGCAGGAGCGGCTGCGCGTCCCCGAAGAGATGGCCGGAGGCGGCGATGGCCGCGGCCGCCACGGCCGGGCCGATGAGCCGCGCCACGTTGAAGGCCAGCGAGTTGAGCGAGACGGCGTTGCGCAGGTCGCGTTTGGGGACGAGGTCGGGCACCAGGCTCTGCCGCGCGGGCACGTCGAAGGCGTTGGTGACGCCGCCTACCGCGGCGATGACGAGCAGGAGCGGGTAGGAGAGCCAGCCCGTAAAGGTCAACAGCGCCAGCGCGGCCGCCGAAAGGGCCAACACGCCCTGGCAGACGAGCAGGACCGAGCGCCGCGAGGTCGCGTCGATGACCACCCCGGCAAAGAGGCTAAGGAGCAGCGTGGGCGCGAACTGCAGGGCGCCCACGTAGCCGAACTTGAGGGCGGCCTCGGCCGGGTCGGGGACGAGGTCGAAGACGAGCCAGGCCTGCGCGGTCACCCCCATCCACGAGCCGATGAGGCTGAAGCCCTGGGCGAACCAGAAGTTGCGAAAGGCGGGATGGCTGAGCGCGTCGAAGGAGTGGGGAAAACGGCCGATCATGGGCACAACGCGCCATCATACGCCCGCTCGCCCGTCCAGGTTGCAGGGCGCGCACATCCCAAGACATCCCTTCGAGCGGTATGCTGGGAGCATGCTGGATGGTGAGCTGAATGGTGAAAACCTGCTCCGGGCTGCCTTTAGAGCGGCGATTGCCGCCGCCGATCCGCTCGAGCTGCCCGCTCACGTTTTTCCCGAGCCTCCGGTGGGCCGCCTCGTCGTCGTCGGCGCGGGCAAGGCCGCGGCGGCGATGGCCCTGGCCGCCGAGCGGCATTACGGCGACAGGTTTGGGGGCGAGCGCTTGGCGGGGGGTCTCGTCGTCACCCGCTACGGGCACGGCCTGAAGGAGGGCGAGAAGCTGGCGCGCATTCGCGTGATCGAAGCCGCCCATCCCGTTCCCGACGCGGCAGGCCTAGCGGCCGCGCGGGAGATTCACGCGCTGGCCGCCTCACTAGGCGAGAACGACCTGCTCCTCTGTCTCCTTTCCGGCGGCGGCTCGGCGCTCCTGACCGCGCCCGAGGGCGTGAGCTTGGAGGAAAAGGCCGCGCTGACCAAGGCGCTGCTCAGAAGCGGCGCCGACATCCGCGAGATGAACTCCCTGCGCAAGCACCTCTCGAGCCTCAAGGGTGGGCGCCTGGCCGCCGCGGCTGCGCCCGCGCGGGTGGTCTCGCTGATCATCTCCGACGTGGCGGGCGACGACCTCTCCAGCGTCGCCTCGGGCCCCACGGCGCCCGACCCCAGCACCTATGAGGACGCGCTGGCGGTCCTGGACCGCTACGGCCTCGACTTTCCGGCGGCGCGGGCGCAGCTGGAACGGGGCGCCCGGGGCGAGCTCGCCGAGACCCCCAAGGAGGGCGACGCCGTCTTCGAGCGGGTCGAAAACCGCCTGGTTGCCACCGCCCAGGACGCGCTCGAGGCCGCCGCGCGCGCCTTCGAGTCCCAGGGCGTCACTCCGCTCATCCTCGCGGACGCCGTCACCGGCGAGGCGCGCGAGGTCGGCAAGGTCTTGGCTGCCCTCGCCAGCCAGGTCCTGCGCCACGGCCAGCCCCTGCCTCGTCCCTGCGCGCTGCTCTCGGGCGGCGAGACGACGGTGACCGTCCGCGGCGAGGGCAAGGGGGGGCGCAACAGCGAGTTTCTGCTGTCCTTTGCGCTCGAGCTCGGCATGCCCGACGGCGTCTACGCGCTGGCCGCCGACAGCGACGGCGTCGACGGCTTTTCGGACGCGGCGGGCGCGCTGGTCGGGCCGGACCTGTTCGCGCGCGTCGAGCGCGACGCGGCCAAGCATTGCCTCGAGAACAACGATTCCTACAGCCTCTTCGAGAAGTCGGGCGCACTCATCAAAACGGGGCCGACGCGCACCAACGTCAACGACCTGCGCTTCATCCTGGTGCGCTAGCTCGCCTCGAGTATCTCTCGCGCATCTGCTCAAAAGATAGTGCTATGCAGAGAATTTCTCGGTGCAGAGCGGTCCTTGAGGATATAGTAGGGCTAGATGGCAAAGGATTTTGAAAGCTTTCTGGAGATCTTCTTGGGCACGCTCGCCGAGGATGACTTCTATCAGGGTCAGAGCTTGCCCGCTTATCTCAAGCGACCCGAGGACGAACGCGGCAACGACGAAGCCGATATCGTCGACAACAAGGTCGTAAGCGCGCTGCTCGAGGCGCTCGGCTACAGCCGTAGCGAAGTAAAATATAACCGCGCCGAGGGCGGGCGCAAACGCACCGACTTCACGGTGCAGCTCCCGAGCCACGAATATCCCAAACCATGCGCGGTCGTCGAGTCGAAGAACACCGCTACAAAGGACCTGGCCGCTCATCTTCCTCAGCTCGAGAGCTATCTGCGGGCGCATGGGGCGCAGCGCGGCATTCTCATCGACGGCAAGCGCCTCATCGCCTACGAGCTTGCCGAGCCCGGCCCCCTTTCGACGACCGATCTCTCGCTCGCGTATCTTGTAGAGCTATGGCGCGGTGAGTCTCTTTACGCGGGCGGCAAGCAGGGCGCGCAAGCCATACCGGGAGCCGAAACGGTCGCCTTGCGCGCCTTCTGGCAGAGGTTCAACAGGGATGCCTACACCCAGGCAAGCCGACTCGTCGAGGAACTTACCCGTACCAGGGCGGGAGAGGCGCACGCCGTAGACGGTTCGACCTGGCGTGACGGCGTCGCCCAACTTCAGATTCGCAAGCCGGACGATGCGCATTTCATCAGGGAGGTGCGCGAGCTGATTCGCGACGTGCGCACCGATGTCGAGGCGCAACTGATGCTGAGGCTCGAGAAGTACCAGGAGTTCAAGCAGGCGCTCGAACACCTTCCTGGCAGCACGCCGGGCAGCGTGATAAACGTCGGCGACGAATACGGCAACAACCTCAAGCTTCTTCTCAGCAGCCTCGAGACGGCGGGAATAGCAGTCGAAGACCGTAACGGCATCCAGTTTCGGCTGGAGGGTCAGCTCGAGCGCCTGAGCGAGCGCGACCTCGTGAGCGGTTTGGGCAAGAACATTCTTAAGCTCGTCAACGAAAGGTTGCGACTGAACGCATCACGCGCCCCGGTTTCAAAAGATACCAGCAAAGAGCAGGCGCTTATCGAGGGCGCCATCGAAATGCGCAAGCCCAAAAACGGGTCCGGTCGTGGACAGGCTACGCTTCAGGAAACCATCACTGCCGTGTTAGAGCGGATGCAAAAGCTGCTCGCGGATTACCACGCGCGTCGCGAGAGGCTGCTCAAGGACTACAAGGCCGACATCGAGGTTCATACCGCCTTTGCAACCTGGCGCGACAAGGTCGCCACCCTGCTGCTGCGCGGCGCCGACGAAGCGCGGCTGAAACGCGAGTTCGCCGCCCAGACCTCATACGTCCTCATCGTGCGGATGCTGCTCGTGCGCATCGCCGAGGACAAGGGGCTGTTGGAGCGCGTCTTCACCAACGGCGGCCTGGCGCTGTGGTTCGATCAGGTCGAGCCGCGCTATCTCAAGTACGCGCAGGGCAAGGGCACCGACTACCTCTTGCAGATGGCCTACACCAGCGCACAGCACATCTATGCGCACTTCTACACCGAGAGACTGCTCTTCGACTGGTACTACCCCGAGCGCAATCTGGTCATCCGCGTGCTTCACCGCCTGGCCGGTTACGATCTCCGTGAAATCAACCATGACGTTATCGGCCATGTCTACGGCGGTTACGTCGAGGACGAGCACAAGCACGAGAGCGGCATGTACTACACCCCGCCCGAGGTCGTCGAGTACATCCTGGACAGACTAGGTTACAGCGGTCCCGACATCATCGGCAAAAGGCTGCTAGACCCGGCCAGCGGCTCGGGCACCTTTCTCGTCTCCGCGGCCCGCCGCCTGGTCGCGGCCTATCACGATTATTACGAGGCGCAGGGCCATACCAAGATTCCGGTAGACGCTATTCAGAATATTCTGGACGAGGTGAAGACCTCGCTCTATGGTCTGGACCTAAACCCCTTTGCCTGTTACCTCGCCGAAACGAACCTGCTCATTCAGGTCCTAGACCTCATCAAGCGTGCCCTTGACGAGGGCGAAGTGGTGACCCTCGACCGCTTTCACATCTACAATGCCGACACCCTCAAGTACGACCCCAAAACCGCGGCGGTCGCCAGAGGTGTGCTCGAGTTCCCAGTCGATGAGCTGACGGTCGCGGAGAAAATCAAGGCCAAGAGGGGCAAGCTTAGGCTCGACGAGCATTCCGAATTCGACTTTGCGCAAGGCTTCGACTTCATTGTTGCCAACCCGCCTTATGTCAAGGCGGACGAGGGCGGCGAAGGTTTACTCGAGTACCGCCGCGCCTTAAAAGCCGAGCATCCCTTTGCTGAGGTCAGAGACGTGCTCAAGATGAAGTGGGACATGTTCGTGCCGTTCGTGGCGCTCGGCTGGCATCTGCTGAAGGACGGCGGGCGCATGGGGATGATTACCAGTGATGCAATTGAAATGGTGCCATACGGTAAAAGTCTTAGGGAATTTCTTGTCAAGAGAGCGACGGTAGAAGAGATTAGCTTCTTCCCGGGCGTCAAACTTTTTGAAGATGCAGGTGTTAGAAATACAACTTTCTTCGTCAAGAAAGAAAGAGCAGAGGATACGCACGAGACGTTGCAGCGTTGGCACGAAAGTCCCCCTCCCTCAGTTATAAAAGAGAACCGACTGTTGCAGGTTGCTAATGGTGTCAATGTTTTTCGTCAAACTTCAGGGCAGCTTCAAGGTGGAGAGGTAATACCGCTTAGTAGTATTTGCTTCATCAGTGCAGGGATGGAGCTACAAGCTCACGAGAAGAAATTTCCTGGCGAATTTGAAAAGGAAGATTTAATTGCGCTTGAAAAAAACATCCAAAATCCAGCTCCATACGTTGAGGCTAGTGATATTTCCGTATACCAGTTGCTACGTGTGCGCTACCTAGAGTATGGGCCTGGCTTAAGAGCGCCGGACCGGGTACGTCGCCCAAGGTTCCCCAAACTGTTCGAAACACCGAAACTCGGTACGCCAATGGTGATTAGTTCGCGCGACCCACAACAAACGCAGGTTTTTCTTGACGAAGGTAAACATCATAACGGCTGGCTTTATACTAATCACAGCATTCATCTTATGGTGCCGTGGTATGAGTTACGAGAAGTTTCCAACAAAAGTATTAGTAGAACGCTTGGAAAGCAGGATAGAGAGGCACTGGAAAATAAGTCCAAGGAGTTTTCGTTACTTTACCTCCAAGGTGTTTTGAATTCTAAATGGATGTCTGAGTTTATCCGAGCCAAGCGTAGAGATCACACCAACCTCTACCCAGACGACTTCAAAGACATTCCTATACCGAACGCTGAAGCTACCCTACAGAGGCCGATTGCTGACAAGGTTGGGGAGCTTCATCAACTCGGATTGGAGTTTTTTACGCTTCGTCATAAAGGTTGGAAGGTTGACAACAGGGGGGGCATCGTTGAGGCTGCTGCCAACGTTCCCGACGGTGTGCCGACGTTGCCTCTTGCCAGCGCCAAAGTCCGTTGGGGCTTGCGCGTGCATGATGACAATGCCGACGTAACGGCGCTGACGTGGCGCGGCCATGGGCTTTACCGGGGGCGGCAGGAGGTGCTGGGTCTACCGGAGACGGCGCCTGAAGAGGGGCTCGAGTGGCTCAGGCGGCAACTTGCGGGGCTTACGGCGGGCACGACTCTGGCGATGGCCGAGGCGCGTGGCTTGAGGGTTCCCGGGTCACCTGTGGAGGCGAAGCGGGCGCTCGAGATGCAGGGGGCGCAGGAGTCGGAAGTCAGGGAAAAGATTGCCGAGTTTCAGAGGTTGAGGAAAGAGGTGGACGAGCTCGTTGCGGCGCTCTACGAGAGCGACGGTAGAAGCTTAGGTATCCTGTGAGGTACGACCCCGACAAGCACCACCGCCGTTCGATTCGTTTGAGGGGATATGACTATGCTCGCGGCGGCGCGTACTTCGTGACCGTGGTTAGCCAGCAGCGCGCCGGTCTTTTTGGCGATGTTCTCGAGGATGAGGTGATGTTGAACGAGGCCGGCACGGTGATTGTAGCGGCGTGGATGGATTTGCCGGAGCGGTTTCCGACGGCGTCTATAGATGCATTTGTGGTGATGCCCAACCATTTCCACGGGATCATCGTCATCCATCAAAAATCCGTCGAACCCGTAGGGGCAGGGCTTGTCCCTGCCCTCGTCCGGGCGCCCACGGGGGAAAGGGCGCCCACGGGGGAAAGGGAAAGGGCACCCACGGGGGAAAGGGAAAGGGCACCCACAAGGGGTGCCCCTACGGGTGGGGATCGGTTGCCGACGTTGGGTGATATCGTCGGCGCGTTCAAATCCATTACCACGCGCGCGTACATGGAGGGTGTCCGTCATCGGGGTTGGCAACCTTTTGACAAACGGCTGTGGCAGCGCAACTACTACGAGCGTGTGGTCCGCAGCGAGGGCGAGTTGGATCGCATTCGCGGCTATATCGACCAGAACCCGCTGAACTGGGCGCGGGACCACGACAATCCTGCGTTTGGAGAAACCATTGGCCGCGCAAAGACTAACGCAGGCCGTTGAGACCTTGCGCTCCGGTGGGCTTGTCGCCTTTCCGACCGAAACGGTCTACGGCCTAGGCGCCGACGCCCTGAACCCGGCGGCCGTCGCCAAGGTGTTCGCCGCCAAGGGCCGGCCGGCGGACCACCCGCTCATCGTCCACCTGGCCGCGTCGAGCGCCCTTCCCGACTGGGCGGTGGATGTGCCGGATGAGGCTTACGGGCTGGCCGGGCGCTTCTGGCCGGGCCCGCTCACGCTCATCCTGACCAGGCACCCTCGAGTACCGGGCGCGGTGACGGGCGGCCAGGCGACGGTCGGCCTGCGCGTGCCCGCGCATCCCGTCGCGCAGAGGCTCCTGGAGGCGTTCGGCAGCGGTGTGGCGGCGCCCTCGGCCAACCGCTTCGGCAAGCTGAGCCCGACCACGGCGGCGCACGTCCGCGCCGAGTTCGGGGGCGGCGTGTTCGTTCTCGACGGCGGTCCTTGCGAGGTGGGTCTCGAGTCCACCATCGTCGACCTGAGCGGCGCGGCGCCCCGGCTCCTGCGGCCGGGCGGGGTGAGCCTAAGCGCGCTCGAGGCGGTCCTGGGGCGGTCTGTAAGCGTTAAGGGCGAGAATGCACCGCGGGCGCCCGGCACGCTGGCGAGCCACTACGCGCCCGCCACGCCCGTGAGGCTGCTGGCGGCAGAGGGGTTTGAAGAGAGGCTCAGGAGCTTGGCCGCCGGGAACAGTGTCGCCGTGCTGGCGAGGCGTGGGCGGCCGGCGGACGCGCGGGTGACGAGTTGGCTCGAGCTGCCCGACGAGCCCGCCGCCTATGGCCGGGGGCTCTACGCCGCGCTGCGCGAGCTCGATGCGGTAGGGGCCGACCTCATCGCCGTGGAGGCCGTGCCGGAGGGCGAGCCTTGGGAGGCGGCGCGCGATAGGCTGCTGCGAGCCGCCCAAAGCGCGCTAGAAGAGGAGAAATAATGGCTACAGAAGGGCTCCAGACCGAGTCGCCGCTGGTGTCGGTCGTGATGGGCAGCGTCTCGGACTGGGAGACGATGCGCCACGCCGACGAGACCTTGACCCGCTTCGAGGTGCTGCACGAGTGCAAGGTGGTCTCGGCGCACCGCACCCCGGCCTGGCTGAGCGAGTTCGCCACTCAGGCGGCGGGGCGAGGTATTCAGGTCATCATCGCCGGAGCGGGCGGGGCAGCGCACCTGCCGGGCATGGTCGCCGCGCACACCACCCTGCCGGTCCTGGGTGTGCCCGTCGAGTCCAGGGCGCTTGGGGGCGTGGACTCGCTCCTTGCTATCGTGCAGATGCCCGCGGGCGTGCCGGTGGCGACCCTGGCCATCGGCAGGGCGGGCGCCGTCAACGCCGCGCTCTTGGCCGTCGCCATCTTGGCCCTCTCGAGGCCGGAGTTGAGGGAGGAGTTGGAGCGCTTCCGCGAGGAGCAGGCGCGGCAGGTCCTGGCCGCCAGCCTGCCGCCGCAGGCCAACTAGATGGGCACTGTCTAGATGGGCACTGTCATCTTGCCGGGAAGCACGGTCGGCGTGCTCGGCGGCGGCCAGCTCGGCCGGATGCTCGCGCTTACGGCCCGGTGCATGGGCTACCGCGTCCACGTCTACGCGCCCGAGGGTGGCGGCCCGGCGGGTCAGGTGGCCGACGCCGAGACGGTGGCCGCTTACGACGATAGAGGGGCTCTCGAGCGCTTCGCCGCCGCCGTTGACGTGGTGACGCTCGAGTTCGAAAACATCCCGGCCGACGCCCTCGCCGTGATAGGGGCGGGGGGCGTTCCCGTGCGCCCCGGTCCGCAGGTACTCCGCGTCGCCCAGCACCGCCTTCGGGAAAAGACCTTTTTTGCCGGGCAGGGCTTGCCCGTCGCGCCCTTTCGGCGCGTCACCTCGCTCGCGGAACTTAACACGGGCCTGAGCGAGCTCGGCCTGCCCGCCGTCCTCAAGACCGCGGGCTTCGGCTACGACGGCAAGGGGCAGGTGAAGGTGACGGCGCTCGAGCAGGTCCTGGGCACCTGGGCCGCGCTGGGGGAGAGCGAGGCGGTGCTCGAGGCCTTCGTGCCCTTCGCGCGCGAGCTGTCGGTGGTGGCGGCGCGCGGGCTGGACGGCAGCTTCGTGCATTACGGGGTCTTCGAGAATATCCATCGCAGCCACATTCTCGACCTGACCCTGGCGCCCGCCGACCTGCCGGGCGGCGTTGCTGAGAAAGCCGTCGCGCTCTGCCGCACGGTCATGGAAGCCTTGGAGGTCGTCGGCGTGCTCTGCCTCGAGCTCTTCATGCTCACGGACGGCAGCCTGCTCGTCAACGAGCTGGCGCCGCGCCCGCACAACTCCGGGCACCTGACCCTGGACGCCTGCGTCACCAGCCAGTTCGAAAACCAACTGCGCGCGATCTGCGGCCTGCCGCTGGGCGACCCGCGTTTTTTGCAGCCGGCGGCGATGGCGAACCTGCTCGGTGACCTCTGGCAAGACGGCGAGCCCGACTGGGCGGCCGCGCTCAAGGTACCCGGCGTCGCGCTCCACCTCTACGGCAAGGCCGAGGCGCGGCCGGGGCGCAAGATGGGCCACCTCACCGCCCTGGCGCCGACCGTGGCGGAGGCCAGGGCAAAGGCGGAGAGGGCTCGAGCCGCGCTGCTGAGATGGCCCGCTGGGGAGGCCGGCGCCTCTTAGAGCCGAACACCTGAACGCGCCGCCTCATTTGCCTCGCCTCGGGCTCTCCTAGAATAGGCCGGGCTCTACTTGGCCCGCGCCCAACTTGTCCTGGGAGACGCGGAGGCAGCCGCCAAGGCTTTGGCTGCGGTTCAGCTAGGGCTCGCCGGGCTGGGCGAGGGTGGCCTTCGTTACCTGGCCGGATCTCAAGAGGTCTTTGGGGACGTTTTCGCGCTCCTTCATCGATCGCCGGTCTCACTAGGACTGCACTTCCTGGGCAGCGCGGACGTGCGCCACGGGGGGCGGAAGATGAAGCTCAGGAAGCGCTTCAAACTCGAGCTCTGGGAAGCTACCCTCGAGGCTCTTCCCGAAAGCGACCCGCACCGGGCTTTGGTCCTGGCGCGGGTGAAAAGGTTGAGGGGGATTGGGGTGTTTAACGTAACGCAACAACTGCGGGCGGTGGCAAGCTGTCGGTTCCGTCGCCATTTCCTGGGTCACCCCCACCGGCAAAAGCGGCACCACTCAGCACCAGCACGGCAAAGACGAAGGCACGGCTCAACTTCTTCAACATAAGCACCTAAACAAAAGTTTTTGTGAAATTCTCAGGGCTAAGAGCCACAATCTGCCGAGGGCAAGGGGAGCAGCCTTCACAATTTCTTTTGCATGGGTACTTATCATTCAAAGGGGCTTCCTCCAGTGAGATTTGTTGACTTTGATTCAGTCACAACCAATCTTGCCATGAAGAAGCCCTTTTGAGTTCGACTCGCAGTAGTCAACCTCGTGCTGCTCGTGACTTCGC
>JALZLY010000181.1 GCA_030858465.1 Deinococcota bacterium | reverse complement strand
TGGTAACTAGATGCTCGGCGCGGTCACCGGCTTTCTGGCCTTGCGGCGGCCGCGACCCTTGAACCAGACGATCATGGGCGCCAGGATGAAGATCGACGAGTAGGTGCCGACGCCGATGCCGATCAGCAGCGTCAGGCTGAAGTCGCGCAAGACGCTGCCGCCGAAAAAGAACAGCGCCAGGACCGGCAGGAGCGTGGTGCCCGAGGTCATGATCGTGCGCGATAGGGTCTGGTTGACCGAGAGGTCGACGATCTCGGCGTAGCTCTTGCCCCGCACCACCCGCAGGTTCTCGCGAATCCTGTCGGCAACGATGATCGAGTCGTTCAAGGAGTAGCCCACTACAAAAAGCAGGGCGGCCAGGACGGGAATGCCGAACTCGGCGCCGCTGAGGTCCAAGACGCCCATGACGATGCCCACGTCGTGCGCCACCGCCAACACCGCGGCGATGGCGACGATCCAGGTCGGCCAGAAACGCCAGCCGACGTAGAGCAGGATGATGGCGAAGGCCACCAGCATCGCGGACCAGGCGGCGGTGCGCAGGTCCTCGCCGATCGCCGGGCCCACGAAGTCGGCCTGCAGGACGCCGCCGCTTAGGTTGGCGGCGAGCGCGGCGGGGAACTGCTCGAGGGCGGCGGGTTCTTCCACCAGGCCCACCCGCACCGACATCTCGCGTCCGCCCAGGCCGGTCGCCTGGACCTCTTGCACGGTGGCGGCGCCGCCGCTGACGCCGGGGATGCCGAGGCTGTCGATGGCCGCGCGCACCTCCGGCACCGTGGTCGCCTCGGGCACGCTGAGCAGGGTGTTGAGGCCGCCGGTGAAGTCGGTCGAGAGGTTTAAGTCCTTGACCGACAGCACGACGATGGCGCCGACGGCCAGGAGGCCCGAAACGGCCATGACGACGGGCGCCCTTCTGACGAAGCTGAAGCCGCTGGCGTAAAAGCCCCTGGGCATCCTGGGCTTCTTGAAACGCAGGGTCAAGACGTCGAGCAGCCAGGGCACCACGATGGTGTTGATGAAGAGCGCCGCTAAGATGCCGATGGCCAGGGTGATGGCGAAGCCGCGCACCGGCCCGGTCATGTACTGGTAGAGCGTCGCCGCCGCCAAGAGCGTGGTCACGTTGGCGTCGATGATGGCCGAGAGCGAGTTGGCGAAGCCGCCGCGCATGGCCAGCCGCAGGCTCTTGCCTTCTCTCAGCTCCTCCTTGATACGCTCGAACGATATAACGTTGCCGTCCACGGCCGCGCCGATGGTGAGGATCAAGCCGGCCAGGCCGGGCAGGGTGATGACCGCGCCGAGGCCCGCCAAGGCGCCGAAGATTATCAGCATGGCGAAGACGAGGCCCAAGACGAGCACGCCGCCGAAGAGCGGGCCGTAGTAGAGCAGCACGGTGACGACGACCAGCAGGCCGCCGATCAAGGCGGCGATGGTCCCCGAGCGGACGCTGTCGGCGCCCAGGGTGGGGCCGATGGCGCGGATCTCCTGGATCGAGAGCGAGATGGGCAGGCTGCCGCTCCGGAGCACCAGGGCCAGGTCGCTGGCCTCTTGCAGGTCGGCCATGCCGGTTATCTGCCCTTCGTCGGAGATGCGCGAGGAGATATTCGGCGCGCTGATGATTACGTCGTCAAGGACGATGGCCATGCGCCGGCCGACGCTGCTCTGGGTAAAGCGGCCGAAGTCGTCGGCGAACTCGCGGTGAACGCCGAAGAGCACCACCGCGCCGCCCAGGGTGACGGCGCCCGCGCGGTTGAAGTCGGCCTGGGCGCTGCGGATCATCTCGCCGGTAAAGGCGGGGGGCTCGAGGTCGGCTAGGGTCAGCGGGTCGGTGGCGCCCGTCCGCACCAGGCGAAACTCCAAGACGGCCTGCTGGCCGATGATCTCCTGGGCCCGCTGCTGCTCTTCGGCGCTGAGGCCGGGCAGCTCGACCACGATGCGGTTGTTGCCGCTGGTCTGCACCAAGGGCTCGGCCACGCCGAACTGGTTGACGCGGTTCTCGATGACGTTGCGCGCGGCGACCAGGTCCTCGCGGACCGGCGCCGCCTCGCCCTCGGCCTCGAGCACCACCCTGAGCCCGCCCTGGAGGTCGAGCCCGGGCCGCAGCCGGGCCTCGTCGGCCGGCAGCCAGGGCTGCCACAAGTAGATGAGCGCGCCCAGCATCACCAGCAGGATCAAGGCGCCCATTACGTTTCTTCTCGTCATAATCGCTCCAAAACTCGAGACTAACTTAAAAATTGACCACCAGGTATTGACCACTGAACATTGAGACCATTGAAACTCGATCGGCACCTAGCCTCTCGACCTTCAATGTTGGACCCTCAATTTTCATCCGCCCTCGAGCTGGAGTTTTCGGAAGCTGTAGATACCGGGCCTGCGACCCTCCAGGGGGCGGATCCGCCCCCTGAAGGGTCGCCACAGAGAGGGCGCGAACAGCAGCAGGAGTACGCCCAGGCTGGCGAGGAGGGGCGCCTTGCGGCTCATGAGCGGCGCCGACACCTGGCGGGCGGGCTGCTCGAGAAGGGGCAGCCCCGGCGCGTTCATGCGGCTTTCTCCGGTTCCCTCCTGTCCGGAGGCGCCGTGGACGGGAGACAGTGCCAGACAGAGTGCCATGGCCGCCAACACGCCCTGCTTCCAGATGCCCTGCTTCCAGATGCCCTGCTTCCAGTTCAAGACCGTTCGCCGCACAGGACCCAGTGTACAGCATCTCCGGGCTTGCCGGTAGTTCAGGGCTTGCCGGGGGTGCGGGACTTGCCGGGGGTGCGGGACTTGCCGGTAGTTCAGGTCGCGGCGGACCGCCGGTCTCCGCTGCCGCGCGGCGTCGCTTCCTGGGCTCGAGCGCGCTGCCCGTCGCCTCTCGCCACCAGGTCTCTCGCCACCAGGTCTCTTGGCACCAGGTCGGTAGCCACCAGCGGCATGGACTCCTCGCCGTAGAGGTGGTGCAGCCCGAACAGGCTCAGCGTGGCGACGGCTCGTCGAAGCTGCTCCTTGCCGACCTCCTTGCGCCAGCTCTCCGTCAGGCTCTGGCCGAGCAGGACCGCGCTGCCCTGACGCGAAAGCGCGGAAGGCCTGTTGATGGCGTCCAGGAGCTTTTGGCTGTCCGCGGGAACGCCCAGGAACGAGAACATCTTTTCGATCTCCGCCTGCGGCTGGGTGCAGAAGTGCTCGTAGAAGGCGACGTGGATCTGACCGGGCTCGAACTGCTTGAGGGGCACGTAGTTTTGCAGGCACCACATCAGCACGTGCTTGTCGAAGAGGTCGTGGGTGTTTTCCATCAAGGGCCGAAACGGCTCCAGAAAGTCCGCCATGAGCGCGTCCTGGGCGATCAGGTTTTCGAACTTCTGGAGGCCCCAGCCCAGCTTGAGCCTCGAGTGGGCGACGGCGCAGGGGTGTCTGAGCAGCAAGATGATGGGGATGTCGGGAAAGTTGGCCTTGATCCATTTGAGCATGAAGTTGACGCGGATGTCCTTGATGAGCCGCTTCGTGGCGAAGCGCCGGCGGTTGTACTTGTCGATCCAGTCGTGCCGGACCCGGCCCGCCAGGACGGCTTTGATGGGCTCGGCGAAGCGCTTGTCCCGATTGCCCGGCCTCAGGTACTGGTTGTAGGCGAAGTGCTTGAGCAGGGGAACTTCTCTCGAGTGAAAGGGCTCGAACATCACCCGGTAGCTGTTGTCGTGGTTGATTATGTCGCCGATCCAGGTGGTGCCGCTCCGGCCCGTGCCTGCCAGCAGGACCGTGCGCCGGTGGTCGTGCAGGTCCACAAAGGCGTTGGTGAGGAGTTTCTGCCTGAGCGACCTGGCTCTTTTGAGGTATTTCGGCACCAACCTGCTTGCTTTAAGCCTTCTCGAAGCTGCCATGACCGTCCTCCTTAGCCGGATAAACCATGAGCTTATGTTAGGAGGCGCCCCCGGGATTTCGGGTGTATCCGTCACAGCGGCCTGTCAGGGAGCGTCAAAAGGCGCGTCAAAAGAACAGCCGCAGGCACGCCCGCGGCTGTTCTGGTTTGGGTTGCGCCCCGCTAGGCGGGCACTTCGACGAGCTCGTAGGCCTCGATGATGTCGCCCTCTTGCACGTTCTCGTAGTTTTGCAGGTTGACGCCGCACTCGAAGCCGCTCGAGACTTCGCGCACGTCGTCCTTGAAGCGCCGTAGCTGGGCGATGGAGCCCTTGTAGACCTCTTTGCCGGCGCGAACGAGTCGCGCCTTGGCGCCGCGGCGAATCACGCCGTCGGTGACATATGACCCGGCGATGTTGCCCGAGCGCGGCACGCGGATGACGGCGCGGACCTCGGCGTGGCCGATCACCCTCTCCTCGAACTCGGGCTCGGTCTGGCCGCGCACCATGCGCTGAATGTCCTCGATCAGTTCATAGATGATGCGGTAGGTCTTGATGACGATGCCCTGGCGGTCGGCGGCCTTGCTCACGCTGCCGGCGGGATTGACGCCGAAGGTGATGACCGTGGCGGGGCCGGTGCCGGCCAAGAGCAGGTCGGCCTCGGTGGGCGCGCCCACGGCGTCGAGCATGATGTCGATGGCGACCTCGTCGGTGGCTTCACGGGCGAGCACGCCCTTGATGGCCTCCAAAGAGCCCTGGGTGTCGGCGCGCAAGATGAGCTTGATGGCGTTCGACTTGGGCTGGCCGAAGAGGTCGGCCAAGGTGACGGTCTTCTTTTCGCGCTCGAGCAGCTCGGTCGCCTTGCGCTCCAGGGTGCGCTCGCTGGTGATGCGCTTGGCTTCGGCCTCGCTGGCCACCGCCACGACCTCCTGGCCGGCCACGGGCTGCTCGCTGAAGCCCAGCACCTGCACGGGCGTCGACGGCCCGGCCTCCTTGAGGCGCGCGCCGCCCGAGTCGCTCAGGGCGCGCACCTTGGCCCAGGTCTCGCCGGCCGTGATGTAGTCGGCGACCTTGAGCTGGCCCTCGCGGACCAAGACGGTCGCCAAGACGCCCGCGCGCTTGTCGAGGATGGACTCGATGACCACGGCCTTGGCCGGGCCCTCTTGACGGGCGCGCAGGTCCTCGACCTCGGCGACGAGCGAGATCATCTCGAGCAGGCCGTCCACGCCGTCGCCGGTAAGCGCGCTGAGCGGCACGGTGACGGTGTCGCCGCCGTAGTCCTCGGGCACCAGCTCGACGCGCATGAGGTCCTGCTTGACCTTATCCACGTTGGCCCGGGGCAGGTCGGTCTTGTTGATGGCCACGATGATGGGCACCCTTGCGGCCTTGGCGTGGGCGATGGCCTCGCGGGTCTGCGGCATGATCGAGTCGTCGGCGGCGACCACGATCACCGCGATGTCGGTGACGTTGGCGCCGCGCTGGCGAATCGCCGTAAAGGCCTCGTGGCCCGGCGTGTCCAAAAAGGTGATGGGGCCGTGTTTGGTCTGGGCCTGGTAGGCGCCGATGTGCTGGGTGATGCCGCCGGCTTCCCTGGCGGCCACTTTGGTGTTGCGGATGTAGTCCAGCAGCGAGGTCTTGCCGTGGTCGACGTGGCCCATCACCGTCACCACGGGCGCGCGCGGGGGCGCCTCGGGGTCTTTGGGCTGGGTTTCCGGCTGGGCCTCGGTTTTGCTCGCCGTTCTGGTTTCGGTGGCGACGGCGGTCGCGCCCTGTGAGGCTCCCTGGGTCGCGCCCTGTGTAGCCGCGGCCTGGGCGGACGCGCTCGGCGCTCCCCCGCGTTCCTCGCTGACGAGCTGCTTGACGGTGTCGGCGACGTCGTCCGCTATGGTGCTCGAGTGCGATTTGTACTCGACGCCCATGCCGTCCAAGATGTCGAGCATCTCCTTGGTGTCGACGGCGAGCTCCTTGGCGAGCTGATAGATGCGTACCTTAGGCATTCGGTCCTCCGTTTTCGTTCCTGCTGTTCCCGTTCTTGGTTGTTCCGTTCCTGCTGCTCTCGCTTGTGCTGCTCTCGTTTGTGGCTGAGTTGACTGTAGCCGTGTTGACGCGCACGCGGCCCGGCCTGGAGCCCTGTGTCCTGGAGCCCTGTGCCTTTGACGCTTCCGGCTGCGCGCCCCCTGCTGGTTCGAGTCGCGAGCCGGCTTGGGTTTCGACCCTTCCCTCAACTTCGACCCTTCCCTCAAAATAGCCGCGAAGCTCGTTCGCCACGCGCTCGGCCTGGCCCTTCAGACTCCGCTTGAGCGCCTTGGCGCTGTGGCATTCGCTGCTGTCGCGGCAGAGCCAGGCCCCCCGCCCCGGCGCCTTGCTGCCGGGGTCGAGTTGCCACTGCCCCTCCTCCTGAACCAGCCGGACGAGCTCGGCCTGGGGCCGGGAGGCCCGACAGGCCAGGCAGCGCCGCATGGGCACGTGCTTGGGCCGGGAGCCGCGGCCGGGGGTGTGGGCGCCGGCGCTCATCGTCAACCCTGGTCCTCGCCGACTTTGACCCTGTCGCCCTCGGCCCTGTCGCCCTCGGCCCCGTCACCTTCGGCCCTGTCACCTTCAACCTTATCACCTTCAGCCCTGTCACCCTCGGCCCTGTCACCTTCCTTATCACCCTCGTCCTCGTCGTCGCGCGGCGAGGCGCTGAAGAGCGCCTCAAAGGCGGCGCGCTTGGCGCTGGGCGCGCTGACGTCCTCGCCCCTGGCGGCGGCGGCCTGGATAGCGGCGTCCAGGTCGCTGACGGTCTCGGAGGCGAGCAGATCGATCTTGAAGTCGGTCAGCTTGGCCGCCAAGCGCACGTTCTGGCCGCCCTTGCCGATCGCCAAGGAGAGTTGGTCGGAGGCGACCGTGACCTTGGCCGCCTTGCCGTCCTGATCGAGGTCGATGGTGCCCACCTTGGCGGGGGACAAGGCGTTGCGGACGAACTCTCTAGGGTTGGCGTCCCAGGGGATGATGTCGATGCGCTCGCGCTGGAGCTCGCCGGTGACGGCCTGGATGCGGCTGCCGCGGTGGCCGATGCAGGCGCCGATGGGGTCGACGTTGGGGTTGCGGCTGGTGACGGCGACCTTGGAGCGCTGGCCGGCCTCGCGGGCGATGGCCTTGATCTCGACGGTGCCGTCGTTCACCTCAGGGATCTCCTGGCGCATGAGGTACTCCAAGAGCTCGGGCGCGGCGCGCGACACCAGGATGCTGGGACCGCGAGTCGACTGCTCGACCTTGCGCACGAAGACCTTGACGCGCATGCCGACGACGTAGCGTTCACCGGGGATCTGCTCCTTGGGCGGCATGATGGCCTCGCCGCGGCCCAGGTCCACAAAGGCATTGCGCTTGTTGTCCTGGCGTGAGACCACCGCGGTGATCACGTCGCCGGCGCGGTCCTTGTACTCGTTGAAGACTATTTCGCGCTCGGCCTCGCGGATCTTTTGGGTGATCACCTGCTTGGTCGTCTGCACCGCGATGCGGGTGAACCTGTCGGGGTCCACCGGGTACTCGAGCTCCATGCCGACTTCGATGGTGGGGTCTTCCTTGAGCGCCTCCTCGAGGCTGATCTCGGTTTCGGGGTTCTCGACCGCCTCGACCACCCGCCGGATCACTAAGACCTCGATCTCGCCGCTCTCGGGGTCGATCTCGACCTCGATCTGCTTGCCCGGCTCGATGTTGCGCTCGTAGGCCTGCTCGAGCGACTCCTCGAAGCGGGTGAGCAGCTCCTCGCGGTCTAGGCCCCGCTCGACCGCGAGCTGGTTTAGAGCGTCCATAAATTCTCTGTTCATCTCGTCTCCTCTTCGCTTCCTGTTCGGTCCTAGCCTGTCAATCCTAACGGGGCGTCTCGGGCCACTCGGCCAGCCAGGCCTTGATCTCGTTTAGCGCCAGGGTGCGCGTCTCGCCGTTCACCTCGAAGCTGACGCTTTCGCCCTCGACGGTGCGGATTTTGCCCCTGAAGGTCTCGCCGCCCGCGCGCACCTTGGCCAGGAGGCCTTGAAAGCGCCGGAAGTGCTGGGTGGTCTTGAGCGGCCGCTCGGGGCCGGGCGACTCCACCTCGAGCTTGTAGCGGCCCTCGAAGGGGTCTAAGCGGTCGAGCTCGAGCCCGAAGACCTCGGAGGCCAGACTCACGTCGTTCATAGCGACCACCCCGCCGTCCAGGCGGTCGATCCTCAGCAGCACGCTGCGCCCTTCGCCGCGCCCGCTCACGCCGAGCTCGAGCACCTCGAAGCCCAGGGGCTCTAAAATAGTCTTTGCAGCCTGCGTCAAATCCACGGTTACCTCCCAACTGCCGCGGTCCTTGCTCTTGATGTGGGTAAGCGTTTGGGCAACTAAAAAGGGCGGGTCTAGCACCCACCCTTGCCAAGGCAGTAGGAAAAACTTCCTAAGCCCAGTATATCGCCTCTAAACCATTTCTTACAAGCCGTGATGAGTCAAATGAGTCAAAGCCGCGTCTCGAAACGGCCGGAAGACGAGGGTTTGAGCTGAGGGCTATGAACATCTGGGCCCTTGTAGTCCACCGAAAGGGAGCTGCACCTATACACCTACACCTATTCCTTTTGAAAATGGCTCGCATTTTCATTCATCGTGGTGCCGCTGACAAGCGGCATGGGCGATTACACCTAAAGGCCGGCTAGAAGAGCGGCCGGCTCGAGGGCGCCGCCTCGGCGTGCTCGACTCGGTCGAGCCGGAAGGTCAATTCGCTCCCGCGCAGGTGGCAAAAGCCTCTCACGTAGGCGCCGTCGAAGGCGTGAACGTCGACCAGGCGCTCCTTGCCGCCGTAGATCATCTTGACCGCGCTCCGCTTCGAGAGGGCGTCCCTAAAGACCTCCGCGAAGGGGCTCTCGGCGAAGCTCATCGCCACCGGGAGGCGGCGCTTGCCCTTCTGGTAGAGGAGGTGGCCGTTCTTGAGGGCGTGCTCATAGAGCGCCTTGGTGAGCTTGACGTCCTCCAGACAGTAGCGCTCGAGGCGGTCCCAGTCGCCCGCGCGGTAGTATTCGAGGGCGTCCAAGCCCGAGCCCAGCTTGCTCATGCCCAGGGTCGCCTTAGCGAGCGAGTCGAGCGAGACGCGGTGGCCGAGTGCCCCTTGGGCCTCGAGCATGAGGTCGAGCGTGGGCAGCTCCAGGACCCAGTCGCCGAGCTCGAGGGCCAAGATGGGCAGGTCGAAGCCCACGAGGTTGAAGCCGATCACCCGCTCGGCCGCCCGCAGCTCCTCGGCCAGCGCCCCCCAGGCCTCCTCGCGGTAGCAGGCGTAGCGGTCGCCGTCGTAGTGGTAGACGCCGACCACGCTGACGCCCAGCTGGGCGCGGTTGTGCGCCCCGCCGACCTCGTCGAAGGAGCGCCTGGTCTCGAGGTCCAAAACGAGCTCTTTCACCGTCACGTTAGCGCCAAGGCCTCTAGCAGCGCCTCGTGGATGCGCCCGTTCGAGCTCACCAGCACCGGGTCCTCGACGCTGTAGGGGCCGCCCGAAGGGCTCGTCACCCGGCCGCCCGCCTCCCTGATGAGCAAGACCCCGGCCGCCACGTCCCAGGCGTTCAGCTTGAGCTCCCAGAAGCCGTCGAGCCGGCCGCAAGCGACATAGGAGAGGTCGAGCGCCGCCGCGCCCGGCCGCCTGACCGCCCGCACCTTGGGCGTGACGCGCCTAAAGACCTCGATGTTGTCGAGCACCCCCGCCGGGTCGTAGGGAAAGCCCGTCGCCAGCATGGCGCTTCTGAGGACGTCCTCCTCGCTCACCCGGATGGGCGCGCCGTTCAGCCAGGCGCCGCCGCCCCGCCAGGCGGTGAACAGCTCGCCCCGCGCGGAGTCGAGCACCACGCCCACCTGGAGTTCTCCCTCCACCTCGAGCGCGACCGACACGCAGTAGAAGGGAAAGCCGTGGGCGTAGTTGAGGGTGCCGTCTAAGGGGTCCACGATCCAGCGGTGGCTGGCGCCCGCTCTGCTCTGCCCCTCCTCCTCGCCCAGAACCGCGTGGTCGGGAAAGGCGCCGCCGATGATCTCGCGGATGATCCTCTCGGATTCGCCGTCGACGCGCGTGACCAGGTCGGTGATACTCGACTTGGTCTTGATGCCTAAGTCGGCGCCCACGTTGCTGCGGTGGATCAGGGCGGCGGCCTGGGCGGCGCGGATGGCGACGTGAAGGGTGTTGGGAGCGTTTGAGGTCATGCCCTACTATACGGCACGGTTGCGAGCTGGCCTGAATGGGTTAAGCTCGAGCCCTGGAGGACATATGCCTGGAGGACATATGGTGGAGGACAGGTGAAGGCAATCGTGGTTGGAAGTGGCGAAGGGCGTCCGCTGGCGTGGCGGGAGGTCGCCGAGCCGGACCGCGGCCCCGACGAGGTGCTCGTAGACGTGTACGCGACCGGCCTCAACCGCGCCGACCTCGCCCAGCGCGGCGGACACTACCCGCCGCCGCCCGGCGCCTCGG
>JALZLY010000180.1 GCA_030858465.1 Deinococcota bacterium | reverse complement strand
GCCCGGCCTGCCAGGCCGCCTCCATCCTCGCCCACTCCCTCTCCCGGCCGACCAGGACCGGAGGGCGCAGGACGCGGAGCGGAATTTGCGGACTTGGCGGTTTCGCTTCGGGTGTGACGGTGGCCTGCCCTCTGGTAATCTCGGCGGCGAGCCTAGCGGTTTCGGGAAGCGGCTCGACGCCCAGTTCGCGAGCCAAGGTGGCCTGGCAGCGTTTGAAAGCGCGCAGCGCGCCGGCGCGGTCGCCCGCTAAATAGTGCAGGCGCATGGCGCGGCGGTGGGCCTCTTCGGCGACGGGGTCGAGCGCCAGCAACCTCTCGCTGAGGGCGAGCGCGTCAGGGTAGGCGCCCGCCTCCTCTAGCTGGTTAAGCTCGGCATGGAGCGCTCTGCTCCTCAACCCGGTAAGGCTCTCGCGCTCGGCGTAGAGCCAGTCGGCAAAGTCGGAGAGGTCGTCGTAGTCGTTGGGGAGCAGCTCGCCCGAAAGCGCGATGACCCCCTGGTAGTCTCCCGCGAACATGGCCACTTTGATGGCCGCCGCGTCCACCTCGAGTTCGGGGCTCGTCGTCAAGAGGTCGCCGCCCGTGACGAGCACCTCGCCCGTCAGGCCGCGCAGCCGTCGCAGGAGCTGCGAGAGGTTGTTGCGGGCGGTCTTTTCGCTCGTCTCGGGCCAGAGGAGACCGGCGAGCTTGGACCGGGACGTCGCTCCCTCGAGCGCCAGATAAGCCAAGAGCGCGGCGGTCTTGCGCTCGAGCGCATGCGCGCTCGAGCCGTCACCGAGCTTCGTGCCCCCAAGAACCGAGAGTCGCCAGGCGGACATAACAGCCTATTCTACCCGCTTAGCGGCACCTTTGCACCGCCCTCTCATCCTTCCGCTGAGGGTGAGCAGGTGACATGGAGCGGACATGGAGCGTCATGTTGAACTCTGCACACGACTTGGTCTATACTGGGAAAGTTGCGCTGGGGTCGTCGGCCCGGCGATCCGAGGAGTCAGCATGAGACACAACATGATGAAACAAAACAAAGGCGCCATCTTGCGCGCCATCGAGCAGCCCTTTATGAAGGATGACCTTCCCGAGTTCGACAGCGGCGACACCGTGCGCGTCGACTACAAAGTGGTCGAGGGCAACCGCAGCCGCGTGCAGGCTTTCGAGGGCGTGGTCATCGCCCGTCAGAACGGCAAGGGCGCCCGCGCCTCCTTTACCGTCCGCAAGGAGAGCTTTGGCACCGGCGTCGAGCGCGTCTTCCCGCTGCATTCGCCGCTCATCGACGCTATCCAGGTGGTGCGCCGTGGCAGGTCGCGCCGCGCCAAGCTCTACTACCTGCGCGACCTGCGCGGCAAGGCCGCCCGCCTCAAGACCGATGTGGGCCGCCAGGAGGCCGACCGCGCCGAGGCGCGCGCCGCCAGGGAGGCGGAGGCAGCCGCCGAGTAAATCCCAGGCCCCAAAGAACCCCCGGCGCGCCGGGGGTTCTTTGGTTTAACGGTGCAGGGTTCTAACGGTGCAGGAGAACGGGCTGCGTGCTCGAGCGCAACAGGGCCTCGGTGGTGGAGCCCAAGAGCCACTCACGGACGCGGCCCTCGCCAAAGGCGCCGATCGCCAGGAGATCGCCTTCCGCCAGTTGCGACAGCAGTGCCTCTACCGCGTCGTCGCTGATAAGAGGAAGGGTCTTTAGCTCGAGCTTTCGTCCCTGGGCGTAGGCGCGCACGGTCTCGAGCCTTTCCAGCGCGACCCTCTCGTCGTCGTGGACGCTCACGGCCAGCAGGGGAAGCCCCAGGCGCTGGGCGAGTTCGGTGGCGTAGACCATCGCCTCGCGGGCGCGCTCGGAGCCGTCATAGCCTAGCACCACGCGCTTTGGCGGCGTGAAGCGCTCGGCCGCCACCAGGACCGGCTGCCTCGAGCCGCGGATGACCCTCTCGACCACCGCGCCCAGACCGCCTGCACCCTCCAGCTTGCTCGACTCGCCGCGCCGGCCCAAGACGATGAGGTCGGCGGTCGCGGCGGCGTCCAGAATCTGGTTGGCGGGCAGCCCCGTGCGTATCTCGGTCTCGGCTGTGAGCCCCTCGTCCGCCAGTTGCGCCTCGACGTCCTTGAGGAGCTCCTTGCCCTGCGCTTGCAAGAGCTCGTTCATCTCCTCGGAATAGGTCGCGGTCGGCACGCTCAAAGCGCCGTAGTCGGTCCAGTAGGACATGTTGGTCAGCCTCGAGTCGATGACGTAGACCGCCTTCAGGTTGGCTTCCAGCTTGGCAGCCAAGAAACGGGCGTAGCTCAAGGTGGTCGGGGTGGCGCTTGAAGCGTCGACCGCGAGCAGAATCGAACCGATCATAAGTGACCTCCCACTCGAGTATAGCCGCTCTGCCGCCCTTACATGCCCAGTGTTGGCGGACGAAATGAGGCGCCTCCGCTTTGTGGCTAGCGAGATCATAAGGGGCACCCACAGGGCCGAGACGCCTTAACGGACGACGACGAACTCGAGCTCGGCCGGTCCGCTCACGAAGATGGGCTCGTGCGCCACCACGCCGACGACCACCGGACCCTGCAGGCGGCGCAGCATGAACATGAAGTTGTCCTCGCTCATCAGCTCGAAGCTCGGCGAGTTGAACTCGAAGAAACCGAGGCGCTTGAGCTCGCGGTCGGCGCCCTCGCGCAGGCGCCGGAGGGCGCCACGGAGCTCCTCCTGGCCGATGAGGCTGCCGCCCGTACCCAGGTAGAGGGGGCGGCTGGTCAGCAGTTGCCCCTGATGGAGCAGCAGGCGGTTCTCCCAGGCCTCGACGCGGACCTCGAGCCGCTCGCCGATGAGCTGATTGTTCTTGGAGAGCAGGACGACGAAGTCCTCGCCGGGCGTGTCGCTGATGGCCTCGACGAGCCGGGCAAACTGGTCGCCGCGCAGCGAGATGCCCTCCGCGCCGCGCCGCTGGGCAATGGCGTCGGCGGCGCGCACCATGTCGCTGAGGGCGATGTTGATCTCGCCGCTCTCTTGTGCCTGGATGCGCGCGCTATGGATGAACTCGTCGTTGGTAAAGGCGATCTGACCGCTCTCGGCCCGCTGCGCCCGCTCCTGAAGCAACCTGTACTCCTGGGCCTGCCGCTCGACGCGCTCCTCGAGCTCGCCCTGCGTGATCTCCAGGTTCTCGTTGATGTCCTGAAGTTCCACGTTGGCCGCATGCAGCGTTTCCGCCTGGTCCAAGAGCGCTGTTAGATTCTGCTGGAGCTCGACCTCCCGGTTCCGAAGGTTGGCCACGTCTTCGCGGGCCGCCTGCGTTTCGTCCCGCGCCTCCCCCAGTTCGCGCTCGGCCTGGGCAAGTTCCTCGCTCAAGCTGCTGAGTTCCCCGCTCAAGCGCTCGAGCTGGGCCTCGCCCGTGAGCCGCTCCGCCTCGAAGCTCGCGCGCGCCTCGGCAAAGCGCTCCTGGAGTTCACCGATGTCACGCTGCAAGGTGTCGCGCTCGCCGAGCGCCTCCTGGAGTTCCGCGGCGCGCGCCGCTATCGCCTCCTCGAGCTCGCCCACGTTGACGAGCAGCTCGCCCTGCCGCTCGTGCAGGCCGCGCAACTCGCGCTCGACGCGCTCGGCGCTGATGATGGCGGTGGTCGCGCCGCGAAAGGCCAGGGCCAGGGTGCTCATGGTGGTCAGCATGATCAAGACGCCCGCGGCGATGCCGACGATCTGCCCGGTCAGCCTGGGCCGCCAGCCGAAGAGGCTCAGCCGCCGCCGCCCCACCAGCGTGCCCAGGACATCGCCCGCGTAGGCGATAATGCCCGCCAAGGCGACGAGGAGGAGGATCAGGACGAGCAGGTAGAGCATTTGAGGCTCTCCTAGAGCTGGAAGTCGCTTCCCAGGTAGTAGCGGCGCACGTTCTCGTCGGCGGCAAAGGCGGCGGGCGAGCCCTCGAACTGCACCTTGCCGTCGAACATGAGATAGACCCGGTCGGCGATCGCCAGGGTCTCGCGCACGCTGTGGTCGGTGACCAGAACGCCCAGGCCGCGCCGCGCGCGCAGCTCGGCGATAAGCGTCTGGATCTCGCGGATGCTCTTGGGATCGACGCCGGTAAAGGGCTCGTCCAGGAGGATGAAGTCGGGGTCGATGGTGAGACTGCGGGCGATCTCGAGCCGCCGGCGTTCACCGCCCGAAAGGGTGTCGGCGCGGCTGCTTGCGAGGTGCGTGAGGTGAAACTCGTCCAAGAGCTCGTCGGCACGCGCGGTCTGAGCCTTGGCGTCCAGGTTTTGGAACTCGAGCACGGCGATCAGATTGTCGCGCACGCTCATCTTCCTAAAGGCGCTCGGCTCCTGGGCGAGGTAGCCCAAACCGCGCCGCGCCCGCTTGTACATGGGCCAGCGGGTGATGTCCTCGCCGCCCACGGTGATGCGCCCGGCGTTGGGCCGCACGAAGCCCACCATCATATAGAAGCTGGTCGTCTTGCCCGCGCCGTTGGGGCCCAACAGCGCCACGATCTCGCCGCGCCCCAGCCGCACATCCACCCCACTCACCACGGTCCGGCCGCCGTAACGCTTGACCAGCCCTTTGGCCTCCAAGGTGAGCGCCCTGGGCGCGGTTTCACTGTGTTCAGTAGTGAGAGCGGTCGCGGTCATATCGTTTCATGCTAACACGCACAGGGTGAGAAGATTTTTTACTGTTGCAACGATGAGCATGCACTATCTCACCAATGACTAAAAATAGCCCTTTGCCAAAACATCATTTTCATCTAATTCATCATGACCTATTAGACGACCCACCTCTTCAAGAAAACGCACAAAAATATCCGATGCGAATGGGTTAGCGTTGAGATGTTTTGCAAAATCTGGCTCTCCTCAGATTACCGGGACACTCGATAAATTGACCTCAATAACTAGGGTTCACCAAGTGACTTATCGGGCCTGAAGCATCGCACCGCTAGACACCTCTTACCTCGATTGCTTGACGGCCGGAAAGGATACGCACTTTCAGTTTCCCCACCAATCTGAGGAGAGCCACAAAAGAGTCTACCGCTTCTCTCTTAACGCTTTGTAAAACAAAGTGGGGTTATACGTTCGATAATGACCTCGAGCCCCGTCAGTGCCTCTCCTTATGCGCCTCGGCATAGATGCGCAGCACCGCGTTGAGACGGTCCTCGAGTGTTAGACCGCCGAGCCTCAAAACAAATCCGCATGCGTGCCCGTCCGAACCAGATAAAGAACCTCGTCTGTAGGTTCATAGACAAGCAACCAGTCAGGTTCAACGTGAAGCTCCCAAAAGGGCTTCCAGTTACCCGTCAGCGTGTGAGGGCGATGGCGCGGCTCGAGCTCCTCGCCTAGCCGCAGCTTTTCAACGACGTGAAAGAGTTTGTCCAGGTCTTTCCCGCGCTTTCGCATGCGTTTGAGGTCGCGCTCGAAGCGTTTGGTCGTCGCGAGTTGGCGCAAATTACAACCCTAGCGCCTTCTTGAGGTCCTCAGTCGTATCGTAATGGTTGAGGTCGTGCCTACCTTGCACCTCACTCATCGCTACTTGAGTCTCAGCGTTAGGTATCTTTAGCTCGAACGGCAATCCCTGCTGCAAGCTCACCTGATGATAAAAGAGGGTAATGGCTTGTGTCGGGGTCATACCGAGTTCGCGGAACACGGCTTCTGCCGATGTCTTGACTTCAGGATTCATGCGCACGTTTACCTGTTCTGTCTTAGGCATGATAGCCTCCCACAGCTATGATTGTATAGTACTTGCCTTTACAGTGGCAACGCAAATTTATACTTCAAGTATCAAAACTCGCGTACCCACACGAGATAGCCGATACCACGCTCGAAAGGGAGTCCATCAAGAAGATGCCTATCTGCTAAATCGCTGCTGTCCACTTCCCGATAAAGCTCACGGATACCGCGCTCACGGGCGTATGCGACCTCCTGCGCCTTAAGGACGAGTCTCAAAGGCACCTCCACCGCTCTGTCAGCGCGCGATACACCGTCCCACAGCGAGTCCATTGCTGTGATAGCGACCATCTCTCACAGCAATGAAAAATGCTTCCTCGAGGTAGCCCTCACCCAAAAAGATGTCCTGCCACTCATCAAGCGTTGCCGTAGGGGGACTGAACACATGCGTGTCGGCATATGCCTCGAGACACAGTGCCGCGACCCGCTCCTCGCGTTTCAGGTCACTCTGAAGATCGGCGAGCGTGCGAAGAACTCGAGGCCCATCAGCACCGAGGTGGTCAAGCCGTCCTCCGTCCCAAAACTGCCCTGTAGAAGGTGCCGTGTTGCAGCCCACAGCGCTGGTCGGGGCATCCGCGCGGATGCCGCTGCTAGCGGCCGACCTAACAGCTTGTTGTCAAGAAGCCACTGAACGTGTAACAGGCGCGCGAGCGGAGCGAGCGTCGCCCTGCAGCGCTGTGTGAGGTGGCCTTTTGCCTCGCAGCGGGCCTCAGCGGTTGCGCAACCCGGCTAGCTCAATAGCGAGCCGGCACCGCACCGCCGGGATCCGGCCGATCATACCGATCACGCCGTTGCGCACCGATCGGGCGCGGCTGCTGCGCAGCGTCGCCACCCGGGTCGCCCGGTCGGTGAAGGCCACCACTCGCTCCGCGACCGGCCGGCGGGTGCGCTCGTACTCGTCGAGCCGGCTCTCGGCAGCCCGCCCGGCCAGCACTGCCGCCAGCGCGTGGCCGAGAGCGACCGCGTCCTGGATCCCGGTGTTCATGCCCTGTCCGCCAGCTGGGCTGTGCACATGCGCCGCGTCCCCGGCGAGCAGGATCCGCCCGGCGCGATAGCGGTCGGCCACTCGGTGGTGGACCCGGAACCTGGAGCTCCAGACGATCTCGTCGACCCGGGCTGCCCCGGTGACTGGGCCGCGCTCGTCTAGCAGGTGCTGAACGTCGGCGATCCCTAGCCGCTCCGGCGCGTCGTCCACGGTGGCCACCACCCGGCGTCGGCCACCGGGCAGCGGCGCCACCACGACCAGGCCTGCGGGGGAGAAGAACAGCATCACCTCGTCGACGCGCAGCGGCCAGCTCATCCGGACGTCGGCGAGCACGAAGGACTGCTCGTACATGTCGCCGGTGAAGCCAATTCCGGCGCACTCGCGCACGGTGCTGTGCATGCCGTCGGCACCGACCGCGTACCGGGCGCGGACCGTCCGCGGCTGCTGCCCGTCGGCGGCAACGGTCACCGTGACGCCGTCCGCATCCTGCCGCAGGTCAGTGCCCACATACGGACGGTGCACGTCGCCGCCCAACTCGCGCAGCCGGCCCAGCAGGATCGACTCGGTGATGTCCTGCGGAACCATCAGCGTGTATGGGTAGCGGGTGGGCAACCCGTCGAAGCGTATCGTGGTTAGCACGTGGTCGCGGTCGCGAACGGTGAAGCGGGGCACCACGTGCCCCTCGACGCGCAGCCGGTCGGTGACCTCCAGCTCCTCCAGCACCTCGAGGGTACGGGCGTGCACCACCGCGGCGCGCGAGGTGTTGGCGCCCTCGGCAAGCCGGTCTACGAGGACGAAGGAGACGCCCTCCGTGGCGAGAACAGCGGCGAGGGCAAGACCCGTGGGCCCGGCCCCGACGATCACGACATCGGTAGTGGCGGGCAGTGTGCCCATTTTGCGCCTCCAATGCCAACGCTTGTTTGCGACTTATGCTCAGTGGCGGGCCGTCCCGGAATTATTCTCCCTCGAACTACGCCCACTGCCGCCCAACGCCGGAATTGAACGGCTGCCCGCGAACAGCATTCAAGTATCGGTGCGAGGAAGCTTGATGACAAGCTCTCTATCGGGCGGTCCGCTCGAATGACTTGTTGGGCGGGGCTTTACGCGGCAACCTCAATATATTCCCCAAATGGAGCGATTATAGCGATTATATTGCACCTCCTTCGCTCTTACGACCTAGCGAACAGATCGCCAACGATGAGCTCGAGCCCTTTCAGCACCGATGAGGTCACCTTGTCCTCCACCCCAAAGCGTCCTTGCAACTCCAAGACGCCGCGCTCCAGCCCGTAGACCTCGACCGTTTGCGCATTGGGGTCGACGATCCAGTACTCGAGCACGCCGTGCTTGCCGTAGGCCTGCCGTTTCACCACGCGGTCGCGCCGGATGTTTTCGGCGCCGGGGGAGAGGATTTCGATCAACAGTTCCGGCGCACCTTCGATCCTGTCGCCCGCCGCGACTTCACCGAGGCGGCCGTGGCTGATGAACACGAGGTCGGGAACCACGCCGCTGAAGTCGTCGAAGAGGACGCCCGGCGCCTGGAACACCTCGCCGACGGGATGGTGCTCGAGGTAGGCGCTCAGCGCCAGAAAAAGTCTGCCAGATAGACGTTGGTGGTGTAACCCAGACGCACGCGTCACGAAAAGCTCTCCTTCAATCACCTCGTAACGGTTGCCGTCCTCGGGCATGAGCGCCAAGTCGGCCACGGTCAAGGCGGGTCTTATTCGAGTCGCCATGTCAGCCTCCGTCATTATGATGCGCTCCTGCCCTCGTGGTTTACAAGGGTAGGAGCGAGAAGCTCAGCCCTCGAGCGCCAGGAGGAAGGGCTGCTCCAAAGCCTCGCAGATCCAGCGCAGGAACCTTGCCGCCGAGGCGCCGTCGATGAGGCGGTGGTCGTAGGACAAGGACAGCGGCATCATCAGCCGGGGCTGGAAGGCATCGTCCATCCAGACGGGCTCCATGCCGGCCTTGGACACGCCCAGAATCGCCACCTCGGGGTGGTTGACGATGGGCGTGAAGCCGGTGCCGCCGATGCCGCCCAGGTTGGTGATGGTGAAGGTGCCGCCCTGCATCTCCTCTAGGCTGGTCTTGCCGCCGCGAGCGCGCTCGGCGGCTTCGTTGAGCTCCCTGGAGAGCTCGATGATGTTCTTCTTGTCGGCGTCGCGGATGACCGGCACCAACAGGCCGCGCTTGGTATCGACGGCCACGCCGATGTGGACGTAGCGCTTGTAGACGATCTCGTTGCTGCCCACATCGATCGAGGCGCCAAAGTCGGAAAAGACCTTGAGTGCCGCCGCGGCCACCTTGAGGATGCTCGCGGTCGGGGTCAGCTTGCCGCCGCCCGCCGCCTCGACCCTTTTGGCATAAGCTTTGCGGAGCTTTTCCAACTCGGTGATGTCGGCCTTGTCGAACTGGGTGACGTGCGGGACGTTGCTCCACGACAGCGCCATCTGCTTGGCGGTGGCGCGGCGCACGCCGCTCATGGGCTGGCGCGACACCTCGCCCCACTTGCCGAAGTCGGGCAGCTTGGGCGCCCGCGCGGGCGCGGCCTGGGAGGGCTGGCCGCCCTCGGCCGCGCGCCTGACGTCGTCCGCCGAGATGCGGCCGGCTAGGCCCGAGCCGCCTATCTGGCTCAGGTCCACACCCATCTCGCGGGCGAGGCGCCGCACCGACGGGGCGGCGGGAATGTTGTGGCGGTCCTCGCCTTCCCTCTCGAGCTTGGCGTCCGGAGGCGCGTAGGGAGCCTTCTCGCCGGCCTCGGCCTCGCTTTCTCCCTCGGCTTTGGCCTCGACAGCCTTTTTCTCGTCCGGGCTTTCCGCCTCTTCCGCTTCCTCGGCGGCCTCTTCCGCTCCCTCGGCGGCGCCGTCCGTCTCGGCGGCTTTGGCGGGAACGTCCTCGGCCGCTTCGACAGCCTCGTCGCCCTCGGCGTCCCCACTCTCGGCGTCCCCACTCTCGGCGGCTCCCGCCCCCTCTTCGCCGAGCGTCAGGATTACCTGGCCGACCTTGGCCTCGTCGCCTTCGGCGACGTGGATCTCCTGGACGGTGCCCGCCACCGAGGACGGCACCTCGACCACGGCCTTGTCGGTCTCGAGCTCCAGGACGGGCTGGTCCGCCTCGACGGTGTCGCCGACGGCGACCAGGATGCCGACGACGACGCCGGACTCGATGCCCTCGCCCACATCGGGAAGTTTGAATTCGTTGGCCACGCAGGGCTCCTCTCAAATCGGTTGCTTTAGGCGAACATCGGGTTGGCTTTTTCGGGGTCGATGTCGAGCCCTTTGATCGCCTCCTGGACGGCTTCTTTCTCGAGCGCGCCCTCTTTCGCCAGCGCCTGAAGCGTCGCCAGGGTGATAAAGCGGGCGTCGACCTCGAAGTGGTCGCGGAGCTGCTCCCTCGCCTCGCTGCGGCCGAAGCCGTCGGTGCCTAAGCTATGGATGGGTCGGGGCAGGTGGCCTGCTAAAGCGTCAGGCAGGAGCTTGAGGTAATCCGACGCCGCTATTATCACGCCTTCGCTGTCGCGCAAGAGGTCGTGGACGTAGGCGCTGCGCGGGGTCTTGTCCGGGTTGAGCATGTTGTAGCGCTCGGCGTCCAAGGCGTCGCGGTGGAGCTCCTTGTAGGAGGTGACGCTCCACACGTCGGCCGAGACGCCGAAGTCCTTGAGCATTTCCTGCGCCTTTAAGACCTCGCCCATGATGGCGCCGCTGCCGAGAAGCTGCGCCCTCAGCTTGCCCCCCTCGCCCTCTTTGAAGCGGTACATGCCCCTTAAGATGCCCGCCTTGACGTCGTCACGGGGCTCGGGCATGGCGGGCTGGGGATAGGTCTCGTTGCCGACGGTGAGGTAGTAGTAGAGGCTCTCGCCCGCCTCGTACATCCGGCGGATGCCCTCGCGGATGATGACCGCGAGCTCATAGGCAAAGGCCGGGTCGTAAGCCATTAGGTTGGGGATGGGGTAGGCCAAGACGTGCGAGTGGCCGTCCTGGTGCTGCAAACCTTCGCCCGCCAAGGTGGTGCGGCCGGCGGTGGCACCCAGCATGAAGCCCCTGGTGCGCATGTCGCCCGCCGCCCAGGCGAAGTCGCCGATGCGCTGAAAACCGAACATCGAGTAGTAGATGAAAAAGGGAATGGTGTTGACGCCGTGAGTGGCGTAGGCGGTGCCGGCGGCGATAAAGGACGACATCGACCCCGCCTCGGTGATGCCCTCTTCCAGGATCTGGCCGTCCTTGGCCTCCTTGTAGTAGAGCAGGTTGGCGGCGTCGACGGGCTCGTAGAGCTGGCCGATGTGCGAGTAGATGCCGATCTGCCTGAAGAGCGCCTCCATGCCGAAGGTTCTGGCCTCGTCGGGGATTATCGGCACGATCAGCCTGCCGATCTCCTGGTCGCGTAAGAGCTTGGCGAGGATGCGCACGAAGACCATGGTGGTCGAGACGCTGCGCTCCTCGGTACCCTTGTAGAACTCCTCGAAGACGCTCTCGTCGGGGGTCTTGAGCGCTGGGGCGGTGACGCGGCGCTCGGGCAAGGAGCCGCCGAGCTGCTGGCGGCGCTCGAGCAGGTATTTCATTTCGGGGCTGTCGTCGGCGGGCTTGTAGAAGGGCATCTTGGCCAGTTCGTCGTCCGCGATGGGGATCTCGAAGCGGTCGCGGAAGAGCTTGACGCCCTCCTCGTTGAGCTTTTTCTGCTGGTGGCTGACGTTCGAGGCCTGGCTCGACTCGCCCAAGCCGTAGCCCTTGACCGTGCGCGGCAGGATCAGGGTGGGCTGGCCCTTGTGTAGGGTGGCCGCCTTAAAGGCCGCGTAGATCTTGCTCGAGTCGTGGCCGCCGCGGTTGAGCCCGGCCAGGTCCTGGTCGCTCCAGCCCTCGATCAGCCTCTTGAGCTCGGGCGTGTTGAAGAACTCCTCGCGCAGCGCCTTGCCGCCGTAGGCCGCGTAGCGCTGCGACTCACCGTCGACGAGCTTCTCGAAGCGCCGGGCGAGGACGCCGTCCTGGTCCTTGTCGAGCAGCCTGTCCCAGCTAGATCCCCAGACCACCTTGATGACGTTCCAGCCCGCGCCCCGGAAAATCGCCTCGAGCTCCTGGATGATCTGGCCGTTGCCGCGCACCGGGCCGTCCAAGCGCTGCAGGTTGCAGTTGACGACCCAGATGAGATTGTCGAGTTTTTCGCGCGCGGGCAGGCTTATAGAGCCCAGGCTCTCGGGCTCGTCCATCTCGCCGTCGCCCAGGAAGGCCCAGACCTTGGCGCTGCCCTTTTCCTTTAGGCCGCGGTCCTCCAGGTAGCGGTTGAAGCGCGCCTGGTAGATCGACATGATCGGGCCCAGGCCCATCGACACGGTGGCAAACTCCCAGTAGTCGGGCATCAGCCAGGGGTGGGGGTAGGAGGCCAAATTGTCTCCCCCGGCCATCTCGCGGCGGAAGTTCTCTAGGTGTTCCTCCGTAAGGCGGCCCTCCAAAAAGGAGCGCGCGTAGATGCCGGGGCTGGCATGGCCCTGGAAGTAGATCATGTCGGCGTCCAAGCCGGCGTCCTTGCCCCTGAAGAAGTGGTTGAAGCCGACCTCGTAGAGCGTCGCCGACGAGGCGTAGGTGGAGAGGTGACCGCCGATGCCGTCGGAGCGCTTGTTGGCGCGCACCACCATGGCTACGGCGTTCCAGCGCAGGATGCCGCGGATGCGGCGCTCCAAAGCGCGGTCGCCGGGGTAGTCGGGCTCTTCATGCGCCGAAATGGTGTTTAAGTAGGGAGTGTTGGCGGTGAAGGGAATGCGTACCCCGGCCTGCTGGGCGTGGATCTCGAGCCTCCTCAAGAGCTCGGCTACCCGCTCCTTGCCGCCGTGCTCGAGCACGTAGTCGAGCGACTCGAGCCACTCCTGGTTCTCGATTTGCTCGAGCTCTCTGGCGAGCTCTTGGCTGTGCGGCTCCTTGTCGCCGCTCTGGACTTTCGCGTCTTGAACATCAGCCATGTTGCCTGGCGCCTCCTTATTGGACATCTAGTTAGACGATAGTTGACGATCCTGCTAGCACAGAGGGTTTTGCGCCGCCTCGAGCGCGAGCGGCAGGACGTTTAGCCTTTTAACTTTATCACAGGCGTTTTGCCCTACACTGCGCCCAAACTGCACGACGATCGCGTGGCCGCTGCTCGGTCAAGCGCGTCAGCGCCCGAACAGGGGGCCGAAGAGCGCCACCAGCAGGAGAGAAAGTCCAGTCCACAAGCCAGTCACCTCGGCAGCACCCGGAACAGACGGCTTTTGTAAGCGCTTCCAGCCGCGGCTGAACCTCACCTTCGCCCGTAGGCCCGACCTCCGATCGAGGTGCCTTGGACGGCCTAACCGGCCTTTGGGTGCTCGAGCCCTACGGCACCAAGGCGGTGGCCGGCAGTTCGGCGAGGCTTGACAAAGGAGAGGGCGGGGGGTAGGCTGGAAGGACAGAAATTGTAAGCGGTTACGAAACGAGAGGGTAAGCCGAGTGAGCGTGAACGCCACAGCCGTCAAAGCGCAGCGCCCGACGATCCAGGACGTGGCCTCGGCCGCCGGCGTCTCGACTGGAACGGTCAGCCGCGTCCTGAACGACCGCCGCGGCGTCAGGAAGACGACGCGGGAGCGCGTCCTGGCGGCGATGACCCGGCTCGACTACCAGCCCGACCTGGCCGCGCGCGAGCTCTCCTTCGGCCAGACGACCCGGATCGGCCTGCACGTCGCCGCCACCAACCGCCGCCTCGTCTTGATCCCCTACTTCACCCTCTTTTTGGAGCACCTCATCAGCGAGCTGCAAAACGACGGCTACCGGCTCCAGGAGATCCCTTCCGGTCCTGACGGCTTGCCCGAGGGGCTCGCCGACGGCATGATCCTCCTGGGCGCCCAAGAGGACGACCCGCGCCTCGCCTACTTGCAGAGCCAAGGCGTTCCCTTCGTCCTCATCGGCCATGGCGAAGGCATTCGCTGGGTCGCGCCCGACGACTACGGCGGCGGGCGGCAGGCCGCCGAGCACCTCTTGCGGCTGCAGCACGAGGCCATCGTCCACGTCAGCGGCTTTACCGGCAGCCAGGCCTTTTTCGACCGCTACCAGGGCTTTAGGGACGTGTTCGGGCGCGCGGGCCTCGAGGTCTCGAGCGCGCAGCTTCTAGACGGCGAGTTCACCAGCCTGGGCGCCTACCGCGCCCTTCGCAAGGCCCATGAGAAGGGCCTGCGCTTCAGCGCGGTCTTCGCCGCCACCGACGAGATGGCCATCGGCGCAATGGCCGCCCTCGACGACTTGGGCCTGCGCGTGCCGGCGGACGTGTCGGTGGTCGGCTTCGACGACCTGCCCGGCGTCGGTGACGGCCTCACCACCATCAGACAGGACATTTCGCACATTGCCGGTGCGGCAGTGGCGCTGCTCAAGGAGGGCCTGCGGGGCGAGCCGCTTCGCCATGAAACGGTGCCGGTCCGCCTGGTGGTCCGCGGGACCACCGCCCGGAGGAGGTGAAAAGGTACTAGGTATAGCGCTCAGGTGAGCTAAGACTATCGGTACATAAGCGGTACACAAGCCCTTGAAAACGGGACGCTTTGGACAAAGCTTTAAGGACTTCAGGAGGAAGACATGAACGTAACACGGCTACTCGTCACCCTGCTCGCGCTGAGCTTTTTAGGCGCCGCCTTCGCGCAGACCACCGTGCGCATCATGGGCTACGGCGGTGAAGACCCCCGCATCGTCACCAGGCTTCTTGGCGAGGTCATCGGCGACGACCTGGCCGCCGAAGGCATCACCGTCCAGTACGAGCCCTTGGAGGGCGACTACAACGCCGCCCTGACCAACGCGCTCTCGGCC